>NZ_JAWLBP010000013.1:28574-38988 GCF_041687595.1 Guyparkeria sp.
GATCCAGGTGGGTTCCTTCCGCACCAGCCGGGATGCCGAGGCCCGCAAGGCCGAGCTGGCCTTGATGGGATTCCAGAGCCGGGTCGAGAAGGCCGATGTTCGCGGAACCGCCTATCATCGCGTGTTCGTCGGCCCCCTGGCCGGCGAGGAGATCGGCGAGGCCCTGAGTCGCCTCGAGGAGGCCGGGGTCGAAACCCTTCCTCCACGACGGGTCGACGGCTAGCCAATCCTTCACCGAAGGGCGCCGGCCCGACCATTTCCTTCCTGTCGCCCGTCCTCCGACACCTCGACACTCAGCCATGTCGCTGCTGGGTTGTTCGGAATGCCCCGATATCATGCTGGCCGATCAGCTCTTCCGCTGGCCCGCGACGTCCGGTTGCTGCCCCTCGACCTGTCATCTCCGGCAACACGCCGCGGGAGACGTGTGCTGCGCCCCGGGGCTTGCGCGCGACCGCCCTTGTCGCGCAGGTCATTGATTGCACTGCGTGATCGACGACCGAGTGCCATACTCGGTTAAAGGGCACCGAGTGCTATTACTAGAACGATCCGCCCGGCCAGTCACCGGTCGTGGATGGATCGCCGTGGACGCGAGGGAGCAGCATGGCGCGACTGGCTGTGCCAGCCGGCGTCACCCTGTGGCGGGGTGTCGTCCGGAAAGGGTGTGCTCCGCTGCGCCGGTCATTGGGGAGACCTGACGGTGACCGGCGGCGGAGCCGCCGGCACGTGCGTGTGTCCTGGCTGTTACTGCTGTTCTGGCTTCTCGCCGGTGGCTTGACCTCGGCGGTGTTCGCCTCGGAACAGCCCCTGCTTTCCCGCGCCGAGATCGCCTTGGCCGATGCCCCGCTCTCGCCCCGGGAGGCCATGGCACTGGAGTTCCGTGCGGTGGAGGGCGAGACGCACAATCTGGGCCCCTACGATGGTCATGTCTGGTTGCGCCTCGTGCTCGACGAGACCGACCTGCGTGTCCACGGACGCTGGTTGAGCCTGCACTGGCCCTATTTCGAGGAAGTGCACCTCTATCTGCTCGATCCGTCGGCGTCCGCGGAGCCGGTTGAAGTGTGGGTCGGGCAGGACGGCACGCACCGGCTTGTTCTGCCCAGGGATCCGGGGCGCGAGTTGCCCGAATTCACCGGCGAGCGGCTGCTGTTGATGGACGTGAAGTCCGATGGGCCGGCGGCCCTTGCACTGAGCCTGGGGACGCTCGAGGCCGAGCGCCAGCGCAACCTGATCCGCTACTCCCTGTTCGGGGTCTACCTGGGTGCGATGCTGGGAATGGCGGTCTACAGCCTCTTTTTGATGGTCGCGGTACGGGAACGCACCTATCTCAGCTACGCCGCCTTCCTGGCCAGTACGGTCCTCTATGTGGGGCTGCAGCACAACATCCTCACCCCGTTTCTCCCGGACCTGATCCAGGCATTCTCCCCGGTCGACCGGGCGCAAGTGGCGGTGGTCGTCATGGTGGTGACCGCCATCTGGTTCGTACGGCGATTCCTTCGCACCGAGAGGGATGATCGCCTGCTGGATCGTGTGCTGCTGGCGGTTACCGCCGTGGCCCTGTTCGCCGTGCCCGTTTCGCTGACGTGGCACGGGATGTTGCCTTTCGCTGCCGTCGCCGGTAGCGGGATGATCGCCGTTGCCGCGATCATCTGGGCGTCGATCCGGGCCATACGCAGGGGCTTCGGGCCGGCGCGCTTCCTGCTGATGGGGTGGACGGTGTTCTCGCTGGCCGTGCTGCTGCACTTGGGGCTGCTGGCCGGCGTGCTGCCCTACGCGTACTGGCTGTTGGCGGTATTGCCGGTCGGTTCGCTCGCCGAAGCACTGCTCCTGGCCTTCGCGCTGGGCAATCGCATTCGCCACAAGCAGCACGAGGAGGCCATGGTCGTTCGTGAGCGGGACCGCTATCGCTCTCTGAGCGAGCAGGATGGCCTGACCGGACTGTTCAATCGCCGGGCACTGGACCGGCAACTCGAGAAATCCATCGGTGACGCGCAGAGGGTGGGCGATCCGTTGTCGGTGATCGTGCTGGATGCCGACCACTTCAAGGCCTACAACGACAGTTACGGACACCTCGCGGGCGACGACATCCTGCGTTGTCTAGCCCGGGTGATGAGCAACAACGTCCGTCGCGAGGACTGCTGTTTCCGTTACGGTGGCGAGGAATTCGTCATCCTGCTGCCCGGAAAGACACTCGAGCAGGCCACCCTGATTGCCGAGCGCATTCGGGATGTGTTCCAGCGAAATTCGTCCTCGAATCACGGTCCGGGCTGCACGGTGAGTATCGGTGTGGCCCAGTGTTGCGAGGAAGACACGCCGGCAACCTTGCTGGCGCGCGGAGACGCCGCTCTCTACCGGGCCAAGGAACTGGGGCGTGACCGTGTCGAACGGGCCGCTTGCCCGCCTGCCCGAAACGCGGCGAGGGTGATAGACTAGCGTGTTTGCGAATCCCGAACCGCCCGCCATGCCGGGCGCCGGCGCACAACACGGTTCACTGCTCTGCGAGGCGTTTGAAGATGTCGATGG
This sequence comes from Guyparkeria sp., assembly GCF_041687595.1. Classification (NCBI taxonomy): domain Bacteria; kingdom Pseudomonadati; phylum Pseudomonadota; class Gammaproteobacteria; order Chromatiales; family Thioalkalibacteraceae; genus Guyparkeria; species Guyparkeria sp. Next base: position 31,095 of record NZ_JAWLBP010000013.1, read on the forward strand.
AAGATCGCGATGGCCTGATCTGGCTTGACGGCGAGATGGTCGAATGGCGCGAGGCCAAGACCCACGTGCTCACCCACACCCTGCATTACGGCATGGGCGTGTTCGAGGGCGTGCGGGCCTACAGGACCGACCGGGGTACCGCCATCTTCCGCCTCGAGGACCACACCCGCCGGCTGCACAATTCGGCCAAGATCCTCGGCATGGCGCTGCCCTACGCCGAGAGCGAGCTCAACGAGGTCCAGCGTCAGGTCGTGCGCGAGAACAACCTGGAGAGCGCCTATATCCGCCCGATGGCCTTCTACGGCTCCGAGGGCATGGGCCTGCGTGCCGACAACCTCAAGGTGCACGTGATGGTCGCCGCCTGGCACTGGGGCGCCTACCTCGGCGCGGAGAACATCGAGAAGGGCATCCGCATCCGTACCTCCAGCTACTCGCGTCATCACGTCAACGTGACCATGTGCAAGGCCAAGGCCAACGGCGCCTACATGAACTCCATGCTGGCGCTGCGCGAGGCCACCGCGGCGGGCTACGACGAGGCGATGCTGCTCGACACCCAGGGCTTCGTCGCCGAAGGCTCGGGCGAGAACATCTTCATCGTGCGTGACGGCGTGCTCTTCACGCCGGACCTGACCGCGGCGCTCGACGGGATTACCCGCCGGACGATCATCTCGCTGGCGAACAAGTTCGGTATCCCGGTAGTGGAAAAGCGCATCACCCGTGACGAGGTCTACATCGCCGACGAGGCCTTCTTCACCGGCACCGCCGCCGAGGTCACCCCGATCCGCGAGGTCGACGACCGGCCGATCGGCAACGGCGTGCGCGGACCGATCACCGAGCGGCTGCAGAGTACCTATTTCGATCTGGTCGAGGGCCGCTACCCGCCGCTGGCGGACAACTGGCTGGACTACGTGGAGGCGAAAGCATGAACCCGGATACCGCGTCGCACCCGGACGATTTCGAGACCCCCAACGCCGATCGGGTGGTCGAGGTCACCCAGGAGGACCTGCCGATCTACTGCCCGCCCGAGGACGAAGCCCTCTGGAATTCGCATCCGCGCGTCTACATCCACCTCGAGCACAAGGGCGACGAGGCACGCTGCATCTACTGCAGCACGTTGTACAAGCTGGTCGACTGACAGGCACCCGGGCACCCGCCCGATCTTGCCCGGCCGGACGCGAGTGGGCTTGCGCCCCGCTCAGCCCGGCGTGATGCCCAGCCGCTCGACGATCGCATCGGCCACCATGCCGGTGTCGTCGACGGGATCGTATTCCCATTCGGCCAGAGTGCCGTCGAACCTGCGGGTCACGCCTTCCTCGCGCAATGCACCGTGGAACCGTTCCAGCCGCTTCGAGTAGCGGCCAAAGTCGATTACGTAGAGCGGCTTGCCCGTCGAGGCGGCCTCCGAGACCATCGAGGCCGAATCGCCGGTGACCACCAGATGGTCGGCCAGCCCCAGGATGCCGAAATAGGGGTTCGGCCCCTCGCGGTTCCACAGCAGATGCGGGACCTCGGCGATCGCCTCTGCGAGCGCCCGGGTGTTCTCATCGCCGGTGCGCCGGGACGGCGTGACCAGCAGGCTGCCGCCGTGCGTTCGCGCCGCGGCGGCCAGTTGCTCCCCGATCCGGCGCGCTTTTTCGGGCGTCAGCCTCATGGTCCGGTTCGAGCCGCCCAGCAACACGCCGATCCACGGGCGGGGCAGGTGGGTGAAGTGCTCCCGGAACTGTCCGGCCGCTTCATCGAGTTTCGCGCGGCTGACATGGTGGATCGCTCCGCGCGTGGGCAGCACGTTCGGCCCGGTCAATCCGTCGTGGCGCGGGGGCGCGACCAGGTCGAAATGCCGGGGCGGGATCAACGGGTCCTGTACGTGCACGGTAAGGCACTGCCCTTGGCTGGCGCGTCGGACGGCAATCGAGACCGCGGCGCTGCGCCGGCCGCAGGTGATCAGCACCCGCGGCCAGGGCGGGGACACCTCGTCCGAGTCGGGGGTGAGCTTCGTCAGCGGACGAGGCACCCAGTGCATGGGCAGGGCGCGCCAGGGTCGGCGCATGCCGATGGTCTTCTGCACGACCGGCCAGCCGGTGCGTTCGGCGACGGCTTCGGCCAGCCCGCGGGCCTGGTTGGCCATGCCCGCCTCGCCGGTGGTCAGGGCCCAGATCTCGTTGACGGTCTCGGGGGTGTCATGCATGCGGACATGATAGCCTTTCGGCAGATCGCCGGGGGCCACTGGGAGAGGACGGGATGACAGGGAACGAAGGCAAGGAAGACGGCCCGGTGCGCCGCCTGACCGTGGTTCAGATGCTGCCGGCCCTCGAGGGCGGCGGTGTCGAGCGCGGCACGCTCGAGATCGTCGAGGCGCTGGTGGCCGCCGGTCACCGTGCCATCGTCGTCTCCGAGGGCGGGCGACTGGTCGACGAACTCGAGGCGATCGGTGGCGAGCACATCACCCTGCCCGTCGGTCGCAAGTCTCTGACCACGCTGCGCTACATCCCCGTGATCCGTCGCCTGCTGCGCGACGAGGCCGTCGACATTCTCCACCTGCGCTCGCGGCTGCCGGCGTGGATCGGGTACCTCGCCTGGAAGGGGATGCCGAGCGGGTCCCGCCCGCATCTCGTCACCACCGTCCACGGGGCCTATTCGCCCGGCTGGTACAGCGCCGTGATGACCAAGGGCGAGCGCGTGATCGCCGTCTCCGACAGCATTGTCGACTACATCCGCGAGCACTATCCGAAGGTCGACCCCGCGCGAATCGTGCGCATCTACCGCGGCATCGACCCCGAGCGGTATCATCCCGGTTTTCGTCCCGATGGCGAGTGGGCGACCCGCTTCTTCGCCGAGCATCCGCAGGTGAAGGGGCGCTGGCTGCTGACCCTGCCCGGTCGCATCACCCAGATCAAGGGGCAGATGGACCTGATCGAGATCGTCGCCGGGCTCAAGGCTCGCGGCGTGCCGGTCCACGCCCTGCTGGTCGGCGGCGTGCATCCGCGCCGGCAGGACTACTGGCACCGCGTCCAGAGAGCCATCGAGGAAAAGGGCCTGGCCAACGACATCACCTGGCTCGGCCCACGCAGCGACCTGCGTGAAATCATGGCCATCAGCGACGTGGTGCTGTCGCTCACCCAAAAGCCCGAGTCCTTTGGCCGCACTGTCACCGAAGCCTTGGCGCTGGGGCGTCCCGTCCTCGGGTACGACCACGGCGGGGTGGGGGAGCAGTTGGCAGCGGTTTTCCCGGCTGGACGGATCTCGCCGGGTGATATTTCCGGGGTGACAAGGGTCTTGTCGACCTGGAGCGAGGAAGGCGCGCCCGACACCAGCCGCGAGTGCGTTCCCTATACCCTGCGACGGATGCAGGACGAGACGCTGGATCTGTATCTCGGACTCGTGGCCGAAGGTTTAGAAGTTGATGACAGGAGAGCAAAAGCGTGAATTTGGCTGCTGCGTTTAAATCGGGAAAGGGCAGTCAATTACTGGCCGGCGTTTCGTTTTGGTACATCGTGGCTGTGCCGTCTTTGCTGTTCCTGACCAATATCGGAGAAAAGGCGTATCAGGATGCCTTCTTCTTGGTCCTGTTGGTTCATGCGCTGTTTCGTGGGCGGGCTGACTGGTCTGCCCCGGTACTGCTTATCTGGAGCACGTGGCTTGCCTATCTCGGCTGGTGGGCGTTGACGGATTCGTTGGGGAGGGGGGCAATAGACCTGGATCCCTTTCGTACCGGTTTATTGATGCTGCTTTTGCCTTGGCTGGTGGGTTGGGCGCGGGACGAGAATTTCCGGCGGCCCTTGCGAGCTGGGTTCAGGGTGGCCCTGGGTATCGCGGCAGCGGTGGCCGTGATTCAGGTTTTCGTGCTTGGAGCGCCTAGAGCCACCGGTAGTGAGAACGCGCTGGTTTTCGCTGCACTTGTCTCCATTTACGGACTTTTCATCGTTTACGAGGAATGCGTGCGTGGACGGGGCCGGGGGCATCCAATAGTGTGGATGGTTGTCGCGCTGGTTCCGGTCGTACTGTCAGGAAGTCGAACGGTGATGGCAGCACTGCTGATTCTGTTCTTGCTTATGTTGTTCCGGTATCGGCGATCGGTGGATTTCCGCACGCTGATCGTCTCGTTTGTGGGAGCGACATTGTTTCTCGCCATTTTTGCAGGGCCACAGCTTGCCTCGCGTGTCACGAATGTTGTCGAGTCGTTGCCGACGAGCGTGGCGGAATGGCAAGACTTCCGCGATGAATTCGTTGGTATGGATTTCGTCGAGCCCAAGGCTGAGGAAACCGAGCCATCCGATGAGGTATCCGGCTCCCTAAAGCAAAGCTACAAGACGTCTCTGGGCTTCCGGTTGGTTTATTGGCGTACCGGTTGGGAGGTGTTTCTGGCGAATCCCGTTTTCGGGGTTGGCAGTACACAGGACATGCTGGAGGTGGGTAGCGTGCTCGGCCTGGGCTCGTTTTTCCACGATCAGCATAGCCATGTGCACAATACCTTCCTGCAGCATCTGGTCACTGGTGGGGTGCCTAAGCTGATCTTGCTGCTCAGTGTGTTGATCGTGCCTTTGTTTGTCTTGAAATCAGGGCAGGCTGGACGTGAACCGATTCTTTTCATTACTGCCGGACTCGTCATGTTCGGCATGACCAACATAGTGCTGGAATTGACTGTGGTGACGTTCATTTACACGCTCGTGATCGCCTATCTACTGACGGCCGGGCAAACCCGTGGTCGTGTGGCCGGGGGATTGAGCCATGAGCGCTCGGATGGGTCGGGAGATCATTCATGAAAATTAAGGCGCTCGGCAAGGAAATCGAATGGTATCTGCGGTTGTGGCGGTTGGCGCCAGCGCTGCTGCGGCAGTACGGCACGCTCAAGCCGGAGCGCGTTCGCCTGCCACGGTCTCGACACGCGGTGTTTATCGACACTGACGATCGGCGGGCGATGAAACGCATCCTGCTGGACGCCGTTCGCGGGCGATACCCGATCAACCGCCGCTTCTGGGTCGATTTCGTGCAGGCACTCGATCCGGAGGTGGCGCTGGATGTCGGTGCCAATTACGGGGAATGCGTGTTCGCCACCGAGTATGGCGAGTCGACGCAGGTGTACGCCTTCGAGGCCAATCCGGCGCTTCAGCCATATCTGCGGCGTTCGCGGGAGGAGCACCCTTCGGCTCACCGCATCGAGTTGGTGAATGCCCTGGTCGACGAGCGACCTAGGGGCTCGGTTCCGTTCTACGTGAATACGCAATGGAGCGGCGGCTCGACCGCGGTCCAGGGAGTTGCCGAGGACATTGCCGGACGCCGCGAAGTCATGGTCGAGACAGTGAGTGTCGACTCGGTGCTCGATGACATCATCGGCAAAGCCGCCACTTTGGTTTTCAAGATGGACATCGAGGGTTTCGAGCCCTTTGCGCTGCGCGGCATGGAGCGCCTACTCGATTCAGTGGAAACGGCCGTCGGTTTCGTCGAGGTCGACCTGCGGTTTCTCGAGAAGTCCGGCTGGACGCCCGAGGCGTACGACGAGGCCGTGCTCGACGGCTTTCGCCTGTTTGTAGCGGACGGCGAGAGCGAGACCCGGTTTCGCGAGATCCCCTCGCTGGCGGCGCATGTTCGCCGTGACAGCCAACTTCACTTTGACCTGCTCCTGGTCAAGGGGTGGCCGCAACGCCTGCCGGAGGGCTGGGAGCTCGTGACGGAATGAGTGTGGTTTGGATTGTCAGTGACGGGAATCCGGGCCACTACAACCAGTCGCGGGCAGTGGCCGAGGCCGTCAGCGATGCGCGTGGCTGGATGGTGGAATGGGTTACCGTTCGTCCGCGCTACCGCGGATTCTTGCGCCCGCTTATCTATCGGATGGTGAATACATTTGCCGATCGGATGGGCATGTCGATGGCTCGGCGACTGTTCGCCATCGAGGCGTTGCCTCCATCGCGGCCATCGATGGTGATCTCCAGCGGCGGCACGACCGCAGTGTTCAACGTGTTGGCGGCCAGCGAATTTGGTTGCCCGAATTTCTTTCTCGGGCGTCCGCCGTTGCGGTTCGACCGGTTCAGCCGCATCCTTCTTTCCGAGGAGGCGGGAGATGAGCCGAACGCGGTGCACCTTCCGTTTCTGCCCACACCCGTCACCCCCGAGTTGGCCGAGGAGGCTGGTACGGTGCTCAGGCGGGAGATCGGCGCCGGCGATTCGCCGCTATGGGCGATGTTGATCGGTGGCAGTAGTCGCAGTCACCGATACGATGAGAATGACTGGCGGGAACTCGCGGCCGGGATGAACCGTCTTGCGGCCCGATATGGTGGGCGCTGGTTGATTACCAGTTCCCGCCGGACGGGGGCGGTCGCCGAGGACATTCTTCGCCGGGAGATCGATTCGGAGGCGATCGCCGACGCGACGTGGTGGTGCAGTAATCCGCGTCCGGTGGTCCCCGCCTACCTGGGTGCGAGCAATGTGGCTTTTTGTACCCAGGACAGCCTGACCATGCTCACTGATGCCATGGCGGCAGCCCATCCCGTTTTCTCTCTGCATCCGGACATGGTCGTCTTCGACGAAGGTGCCGAGATGTTCAGAAGCTATCTCGAGCGACATGAAGGGGCGAGGCGGATTCGTCGTGTGCCGATTGCCGACCTGGGTCAGCTTGATCTCGACCTTTTCTCGGGGTTCGAGCCGGTGCGAGAATCGATCAAGAACCAGATTTACGAGGGATATGTCCGGGATTTGCTGGACGAAACCATTTGAGGTCCGCTTTCTGGAGGTCCGGGCATGAAGCAGTTCATCTGCATGAAATGGGGCAAACTTTACGGCCCCGACTACGTCAACACGCTTTACCGCATGGTGTCGCGCAACGTGACAGGGCCCATCCGCTTTGTCTGCCTGACGGACGATGCACAGGGCATCCTGCCGGAGGTGGAAACGTTTCCCTGTCCCGAAATCGACTTGCCTGCGCCACACAACAATCGTGGCTGGCGCAAGCTGAATCTGTACGCGCCTTCTGAACGACTCTTCGGACTCGAGGGCGACTGGCTCTACCTCGACCTGGATGTGGTGGTGACGGGCAGTCTCGATCCGTTCTTCGAGTATCGGCCGGAAGAGGATTTCATCGTGATGCAGAACTGGACGCAGCCGGGATCGGGGATCGGCAACACCTCCTGTTACCGCTTCCGCGTTGGCAGTCATTCCTACCTGCTCGACGACCTGGTCGAGCAACAGGATGAAATCCTGTCCCGATTCAGGAACTCGCAAACGTACATCTCGCGATCCATCCGCCGGATCGAGTTCTGGCCGGACGACTGGTGCGTATTGTTCAAGACCCACTGCGTCCCACCATGGCCGCAACGGTTCTGGAAGGAGCCGACGCTACCCCAGACGGCGCATGTGGTCGCCTTCCCCGGTGTGCCCAATCCGCACCAGGCCGTACGGGGCGAGTGGCCCGCGCCTTGGCACAAAAAGGTCTACAAGTTCATTCGGCCCGCTCGCTGGATCGCGGAGTACTGGAGGTGACGACACCGGGATCCCGGTGACCGTGGGCATGTCGGGGTGGTCGATGCGTGCCCGGTCGTCTCAGGGCGGGCACCCGGGATTTCTGTCTGGCTCGTTTACCGGGGTGTTCCTTTAACGGTGCCGTGGCCGAGCGTGTTTTCTGTGCCTCCCCGCGTGCCCGTACGGAGACGGGATGCCCTCGGGCAGGGTCTTGAACCGCCGATGCCCCCAGAGATACATCGCGGGGTGGCGGCGGACTTCCGCCTCCAGGCGTTCGACCAGCAAGGCCGTGTCGGCTACCTCGTCGCCGCTGGGGATTCCCCCGATCGGCGGTTCGATCTCTATCTCGTAGCGGTTGCCGAAGCGGCGGACGTGGTATGGCAGGATCACCGCCCTTCCCATGCGCGCGAGTATTGGCATGGCGGTGTTGGTGGCCGCCGGCAGG
>NZ_JAWLBP010000014.1:0-2964 GCF_041687595.1 Guyparkeria sp.
CCGTTCTCGGCCAATGCCGCCGGATTGACGCTGACCGTGTTCGGCCTTGCCTTGATCACGCGGGACGGCTTACTGGCGTTGATCGCGTTCATACTGACGGGGCTCGGTGTGGGGGTGATTGCCTGGGCGTTGTTATGAAATCCGGGTTGGCAGAAACGATCGCGTGCCGAGTAATGGGCGCATCGCCGCCACGCCCAGCACGGCGCCCGGCAACAGCAACCAGCTGACGTTTTCACCAATGTCATGCCACAGGCTTGTCGCGACCGGGATGGCCAGCGCGCTCAAGCCAAAACCGATGCTGTTCATGATGGCGAGTGCGCTGGCGACCCCATCCGGTGGTGCATGGCGACTCGCGAGCGCCGAGAATTGTGCGGAATCGGCGATCACCGCGATCCCCCAGATCAACAGTGCGGCCATGGCGAGTCCGGTCGACAGGCCGACGAGCCAGGGGTAGACGAGGCACAACCCGCCGGAGGTGGTCAGCGCGATCACGGCCACCCGGGCGCTGCCGAGGCGCCGGCTGAGTCGACCGGCGACCACGCAACCGACCGCACCGAGACCGATCACGGCGAAGGCAAGCAGGGAGACGGTTTCGGTTGCGGCCTGCGGATACAGCGCGCCGATCAACAGCGGGACGAGTACCCAGAAGGCGTACAGTTCCCACATGTGACCAAAATACCCGAGCGCCGCGGCTCGAAAGCCGGGCTGGCGAAAGGCACGGAACACGCTGCCCCATTTGAGCCGTGGCGCTCGGGCCAAATGCGGTCCGTCACCCAGCCACGCGATCATGGCTCCGCCCATCAGGGCGAGCCCGGAGGCGAGCGTGATGACCCACGGCCAGGCCAGACCGACGCTCAACCCCTGCAGCAAATGAGGGGTGGCCGTCCCCAGGGTAAGCATGCCCACCAGCCAGGCCAGCGCTTCGCCGCGACGTTCCGGTGCCCAGCTCACGATCAGCTTCATCCCCACGGGATAGATTCCCGCGAGTGCCAGGCCGGTGAGGAACCGGAAGACTGTCGCCGCCGCGAGATCCTGCGCTAGCCAGGCCAGAGCCAGATTCGCAACTGAACCGATGATCGACGAGAGGAGGAACACGCGGCTGGCGGCAAACCGGTCGGCCAGACCCGACAGCGCGAACAGCAGGGTGCCGACGATGAATCCCAGTTGAACGGCCGAGGTGAGGGTGCCGATGTCGGTGGCCGACAGGCCCCATTCGACCATGAGCGCATCACCGACCCCGTTGGTGCTGAACCAGAGCGAGGTGCCGAACAACTGGGCGATGACGATCAGAGCAAGCGGACGGTGCATTCGTCCATGTTACGTGGTGTTCGTATTGAGCGGACGCCGAGACGCTCCGTTGTTCGGTTCAGCGGGGATCGGGCACAAAAAAATCCCGCACTAGGCGGGATTCTCTGTCAGCGACGCGTTGGCGCCGTTGGTTCAGATCTGGACGTTGGTCGCAGCCGGGCCTTTCTGGCCTTGTTCGACGTCGAACGTCACGGTCTGGCCTTCAGCCAGCGACTTGAAGCCGCCGCCCTGGATGGCGCTGTGATGGACGAATACGTCCTTGGAGCCGTCGGACGGAGCGATGAAGCCGAAGCCTTTCTCGTCGCTGAACCATTTTACTGTGCCTGTAGCCATGATGGATACCTCTGATGCAATTGCATGTGTTGAGTGAAAAGTGAGGGGGTACTGAAGGACTGCAAAAGCGTCAGAGAACTGCAAATCGTAGCGGGGTAATACAAACTGGATAATTCAATCTGTGGTCCTGCGGGGTTCGAGCCTGGTGCAATTGAGGAGTCCTTAACCGATTCCTCTCGGGAAAGCGTTGTTTCGTTTTCCCGGAACGCATTATCCGTGTTCCCCCGCTCAAACCCTAGCTTTTTTTTCCCAAGCCAATGATTTTTCACGATCCCCGGGGGTGGCGAAAAGCGGCGTAACACGATAATGGGCGCGTTTTGTCCCAATTAAGGCGCAGTTGCCGTCGGTTTCGGCGACGCAATTTCGTGAGACGTTTTGCGGCCAGCCGCGGTATCTCGCTCACCCGAACCGCAACCCTTGCGGTTTTCGGGGGCAAAAAGCCGGCCGCCGGCCGCTCTTACCCGGCCGCGACGGCGTCTTCGCTGTGGATCGTGGCGGACAGGACATGCCGTTCGCCCGGGGCAAGCCGGTAACGGTTGTCCAGCGCGTTCGCGGTCTCCACGCACAGCATCCCGGGCCAGGCATCCTCCGGGATATCATCGAAGCCCTTCACGCCATCCGGCCCGGGATTCCAGACAACGGTGGTCGCGCTCCCATTCTTGGCGATGCGCAGGCGTCGATCCGCGTCGTGGATGACGGCCTCGTCCCGGTGGTCGAAGAACACTCGGTCAATGGGCGGCTGGACTGTCAGATCCGATGCCTGCACGCCGCGGACACCACCTTGCTGCTTGTCCCAGTAGTGCTTGCCGCGCAATCCCTCGACACGGATGCCGCGCGCATCACGCACCCGGAAATAACTGTGCAGGGCCTCGGATACCTCCCACTCTTCATCGCCCCGGTTTTCCGCGGCCAGTTCCAGGTGCAGGCTTTCGTCGAGGCGGACCGTCAGCGTCAGGCGAAAGGGATGGGGCCAACGGGATCGGGTGGTGTCGTCGTCGACGAGGCTGAATACCGCGACCGCGCCGTGGTCATCGTGGTCCATCCGATCGATTTGCCAGGGCATGCGTCTGGCAAAGCCGTGGGCACCCTGGTCGGTATCGGTCGGATGGGCGCCGAACCAGGGCCAACAAACCGGGATACCACCCCGTACAGGTCGACTGCCATCGAAACGAGCCGTCTCGCTGACCCAAATCACCTCGTCCCCGCCTCGGGGGCGGTAGCTGAGCACGGTCGCACCGAGCGGCGTTATCGTCACGGAGCCGTGTCGATTCTCCAGTTGCATCAATATCAACTGTTCGCGGCGATAGAAAGTGACCCCGGGCA
>NZ_JAWLBP010000014.1:3064-38745 GCF_041687595.1 Guyparkeria sp.
GCACGGTCGCACCGAGCGGCGTTATCGTCACGGAGCCGTGTCGATTCTCCAGTTGCATCAATATCAACTGTTCGCGGCGATAGAAAGTGACCCCGGGCACGTCGAAACGCTGTTGTAGTTCCTCGATCATCGGGCCTTACCTGTATTGCTTGAACGGCTTGCTTGACTGGTGCCGATTATGGTCGAAGCTTGAACCGGTTCGACCGCAAATGGAAACCCCGACGGAGATCAACAGCATGAGCAATGGCATGACCGAAGCAATGCAGGACTTCCAGGCCGGCATGGGCATGATGAAGCGCGAGGCCGGCGACACCATGCAGGCCTTTGGCTCCTTCATGGAAAAGGTGCTCGAGGACGATGTCCTCGATACGAAGACGAAGGAACTCATCGCCCTGGGCATGGCGATCACCGCACGCTGCAAGTACTGCATCGGCATTCACGTGCAGAAGGTGCTCAAGGCAGGCGGCACGCACGCCGAGATCATCGAGGTGTGCAAGGTGGCCATCCTGATGGGCGGCGGCCCGGCCATGACCTATATCGCCGAGGTCCACAATGCCCTGGAGACGTTCGAGTCGAGTCGCTAGGGGTGCGCAGGAGCGCTACTCGTAGCGGATATCGACGATCTCCCATGGGAGGTGGCCGCGTTCGTCCCCGGCCGGGAGATGAACGGTGTCACCCGGACGCCGCCCCATGAGTTTCCTCGCCACGGGGGAATCGATGCTGATCCATCCCCTCGACGGGTCGATCTCGTCGGGGCCGACCAGGCGCAGGGTGCGCTCGAGCTCCTGCGCCTCGCATTCCATCGCCACGAATGCGGCGAAGTAGACCTTGTCGGTGTCGTCCGGTGGGCGTGAGACCACCTTGAGATTGGGCAGGCGCTTTTGCAGGTAGCGGATGCGCCGGTCGATTTCGCGCAGGCGTTTCTTCCCGTAGATGTACTCGGCATTCTCGGAGCGATCGCCGAGGGCAGCGGCTTCGGAGACCGCCTGGACCACCTCGCGGCGTTCCACGCGCCAGAGTCGGTCGAGCTCGCCCTCCAGCATCCGGAAGCCGGGCTGGGTGATGATCGGCGTGCTCATTCCTCGGCGGCAGCCTCGAGCGTCTTCTGGATGGCACTGATGGCGTGGGCCAGGTCGCGCAGGCGGGTGTCGCGGAGCTCGCCGCCGGCCGCACCCGGGTGGCCGCCGCCGCCGAAGTAGCGGGCGGAGATCTCGCCGGCGTTCACGCCGGGATTCGCCCGCAACGACAGGCGGCCGTTGCCGCGCACGCCCATCGCCATGTCGATCTGGCCACGCACTTCCATCATGTCCATGATCACGCCGCGCCAGACGTCGTGCGGCCAGTTGAAGAACACGCCCGTGCGCACGCCCTCGATCTCGAGCACCGGCACGAAGTCCTCGTCCAGCACCGAGGCGGACAGGACGTGATACTTGTCGTTGAGCGGCAGGTTCTCGTCGTTGAACACGCGCTTCTCGATGCGGCCCTTGAGGAAGCCCTTGCGCACGTCGAACAGGTTGCGTTCGAAGGCCTCCAGCGATTCGCCCGATTCGTGCGAGCGGAAGAATGCCTCCATCACGTGGAAGCGATAGGCGCGCTTGAGGTCCTTGAGCGGCGGGGCGAGGTGGTCATCCTGCATCACCAGGCCGATCAGGTAGATCGCCCGGCGGAAGTCGTCGTGGTCGCGCAGCCAGCGGTCGCCCACGTCGATGAACTCGGCCCGCGCCAGCATCAGGGCGCGCGTGGATTCGTCGAGTTGGTCGGCAACGGCCTCGAAGGCCAGCAGGCTCGCACAGCGGTCGGTGTCCAGGTGGTACCAGGAAAAGGCCTCGGCGCACTCGGCGCCGGTGGCGTGGTGGTCGAGCAATTGCAGCTCGACCGGCACCTTCATCTTGCGGATGCGCTTGTCGAGTGACCGGGCCTGGTCGAGTGTCAGGTTCAGGTCGGTGATCAGCAGCCCGGCCGGCTCGCCAGCCTTGGCGATCTGGGACAGGATGTTGTCGATCGCCTGGTTGATGTCGCGGTAGTCCGCGTTGAAGAAATGGCAGCGCTGGTCGGTCTGGTCGACCATGTACTGGGCACCGTAGCCGTCCAGGTCGGTGTGCGACAGGTGATAAAGCCAGCCCTCGGGGCGAATGATGCTCGGTGTGCTCATGAATACTCGCTGATGACAGGCGCGTCCGTTGCGCCCGTGAATGAAAGGTTGCCGGAAAGGTGTTGTTTGGACCGCATAATTCAAGCAGGTTCCCCTGCCAGCTTACGGTCGGGAATGCCGAGTGCCCGCCGGTCGCGCGATGTTATTGCCGGCGCCAGGTCGTGCCCTGGGGGCCGTCCTCGAGCGTGATGCCGTTTTCCAGCAGTTCGTCGCGGATGCGGTCGGACTCGGCGAAATTGCGCGCCGCCCGCGCTTCGGCGCGCTGGGCGATCATCTGGTTGATGGCGGCATCGTCGAGGGTGTCCTCGCGTTCGCCTTCGGCGCTCCAGTGCAGGAAGGCATCCGGGTCGAGCTGGCCGATGTTGAGGATCGCGCCCATGGCGTTGACGGTCGCCGCGTGCGGGGCCGCAGATTCCTTGTCCTGTTCGCCGATCTTGTGCACCAGGTGCAACTGCTCGTGGATCAGGGCGATGGCCTTCGGCGTGTTGAAGTCGTCGTCCATCGCCTCGTGGAAGGCGTCCATCACATCGGGGATCGGCTCGGCGTTGGCCGGCACCTTCTTCAGCGCGTTGTACCAGCGCGAGAGGCTAGCCTGGGCGGCGTCGAGGTTCTGGTCCGAGTAGTTCAGCGGGCTGCGGTAGTGGCTGGAGAGGATGAACAGTCGCACCACCTCCGGGTGGTAGCGCTGGGTGACCTCCTCGATGGTGAAGAAGTTGCCCAGCGACTTGGACATCTTCTCGTCGTCGATCCGCACGAAGCCGTTGTGCATCCAGTAGTTGACGAAATGGCAGCCCGTGGCGCACTCGCTCTGGGCGATCTCGTTCTCGTGGTGCGGGAACATCAGATCCGCGCCACCGCCGTGGATGTCGAAGGTGGTGCCCAGCGCCTCGGTGGACATGGCCGAGCACTCGATGTGCCAGCCGGGGCGGCCCGGGCCGAACGGGGCGTCCCACTGAGGCTCGCCGGGCTTGGCGTGCTTCCACAAGACGAAGTCGAGCGGGTCGTCCTTGGCCTCGTCGACGGCCACGCGGGCCCCGGCGCGGAGATCCTCCGGATCGCGTCCGGAGAGTACCCCGTAGCGTTCGAAGGTCGAGACGTCGAAGTACACGTCGCCGTTGTCGGCCCGGTAGGCGTTGCCGCGGTCGATCAGCGTCTCGATCATCGCGATCATCGCGTCGATCGACTCGGTCGCCCGCGGCTCGGCCGTCGGCGGCAGGCAGCCCAGCGCCTCGGCATCCCGGTGCATCAGGTCGATGAAGCGGTTGGTCAGCGACTCGATGCTCTCGGCATTCTCCGCGGCCCGGGCGATGATCTTGTCGTCGATGTCTGTCACGTTGCGGATGTAGTCGACGGAGAAGCCGCGCTCCTTGAGGTAGCGAACCACCATGTCGAACACCACCAGCACCCGGGCGTGGCCGATGTGACAGCGGTCGTAGACCGTCATCCCGCAGACGTAGATGCCGACGTGGCCGGGACGGATCGGGGTGAACTCGCGCTTGGCGCGAGAGGCGCTGTCATAGATTGTGAGCATGTTGGCTACGATTCCGGGTCGAAGGTCGTTAGACTGTTCCGCGAAGAAAGTGTCTCCCGCAGCGACGGCGTGCCGTCCGGGGCAGGGAGCATAGTTTAACGGTCCCGACAGACGAGATAAAACGCATGAGTGACATCGGCTCCAAGATCCGCTTTTCCACCCGCCTCGGCGACATCACCATCGGCCTGTACGACGAGAAGGCGCCGAAGACGGTGGAGAACATCCTCGCCTACGTCGATTCGGGGCATTACGAAGGCACTACCTTCCACCGCGTCATCCCGGGGTTCGTGGTCCAGGGTGGCGGGCTGACCCCCGACATGCAGCAGAAACCCACCCGCGCGCCGGTGGAGAACGAGGCCAACAACGGTCTCAAGAACAAGCGCGGCACGCTGTCGATGGCCCGCACCCCGGACCCGCACTCGGCTACCAGCCAGTTCTTCATCAACCTGGTGGACAACGCCTTCCTGGACTTCTCGTCCGAGACGCCGCAGGGCTGGGGCTACGCCGTCTTCGGCGAGGTGATCGAGGGGATGGACGTGGTCGACTCGATGGCCACCCTGCAGACCGGCTCGCGCTACGGTCACGGGGACGTGCCGGTCGACGACGTGCTGATCGAGAAGGCCGAACGCCTCGACTGAAACCATTCCACGCAGGAGCGAAGGGACTCATGGCAGAGACACTGATCATCGCCGACCTGCACCTGGCGCGTCCCGGGGGGCGGATCCTGGCCCTGCTGGATGCGTTCCTGGAGCGGGCGGCGAACGCCGATGCGGTATACATCCTCGGAGATCTGTTCGACTACTGGATCGGGGATGATCAACCGCTCGACCCGGCGATTGCCGAGCGGCTCGAACGATTCTCGACCCTAGGCGTGCCGGTCCGCTTTCTGCCCGGCAACCGCGATTTTCTCGTCGGTAGCGAGCTGCTCGACCGGGTGGGGGCGAAGGCGATTGCCGAGCAGACGGCCATCGAGCATGGAGGCCATCGCCTGCTGCTGTTGCACGGCGACGAGCTCTGCATCGACGACGCGGCCTATCAGGCCATGCGCGCGCAGCTACGCGACCCACGCTTCATCCGCGACTTCCTCGGCCGCTCGCTCGAAGAGCGCATCGCGATCGCCGAGGATCTGCGCCAGAAGAGTCGGACCGAGTCATCCAACAAGGCCGATGACATCATGGACGTCAATGCCGCGGCGGTCTTGGAGATGCTCGAACGCACGCAGACCGACTGCCTGATCCACGGACACACGCATCGCCCCGGGATTCACCGTCTGGCCGACGGCCGTTGTCGCGTGGTGACGGGTGATTGGGGCGAGGCGGGCTGGCTTGTCTCGTTGGATGACGACGGACTGCGTCTCGAACGCTTCACCCCGGATGAGCGCGAGATCGTCGATCGGCTGGAGTGGTCGGGCGTGGCCGCGGGAGGGGCGGCATGAACCTGCCCATGTTCCTCACGTGGCTGCGCATCGCGGCGATCCCGCTCCTGGTGGGCGTGTTCCTGTTCGTGCCGACGGAGATCGGACGGCCACTCGCCGCCTGGATCTTCGCCGTCGCCTCCATCACCGACTTCCTCGACGGCTACCTGGCGCGACGGTGGCGCATGGAGACCCCCTTCGGGGCGTTCCTCGATCCGGTAGCGGACAAGCTGATCGTCGCCGTGGCGCTGGTCCTGCTCGTCTACAGCGACGGCGACCTGCCGATCGTGCTTGCCACCGCGGTCATCATCGGGCGGGAGGTGTTCATCTCCGCCCTGCGCGAATGGATGGCCGGCAAGGGCATCAGCGCGGCGGTGAAGGTCTCGCAACTGGGCAAGGCCAAGACACTCACCCAGATGTTCGCCATCGTCTTCCTGCTGCACCACGCCCCGTTCCTGGGCATCGATGTGCACACCATCGGTTACTGGCTGCTGATGATCGCCGCCGTGCTGACGTTCGTTTCCGGCGCGCAGTACGCGCGCGCGGCGGTGATCGCGGTGCGTCGGGACCAGGCCTCGGACCGGGGGCGCTGATTTCCGGCATGCGGGGGTTCTTCCGCGCCCTGGCACGCGCCCTTCGGCTGGTGGCCTACCTGGTTCGCGGGCTGTGGCAGGCCCGCCGAAGGGCGCGTGCGACGATGGGCGAGACCGACCGGCTCGAGTTCGTGCGCTCCTGGCTGGCCGGGGCCGCAGGCGCCATCGGCGTGCGCGTGACGGTTCACGGCCTCGACCGGCTGGAGGGCCGGATGTCGCAGGGCGCACTCTGGTTGCCGAACCACGTCAGCTGGCTGGACATTCTCGTGATCGGCGGGCTGATGCCGGGCACGGTGTTTCTTGCCAAGAGCGAAATCGCCTCCTGGCCCCTGATCGGTCGCCTGGCCTCGCTAGGTGGCACCGAGTTCATCGAGCGGGGGCAGGGCAGTGCCGCGGCGGCCGAGGCGGTTGCCGAAGGCCTGGCTAAGGCCCGCAAGATGGTGGTGTTCGCCGAGGGCACCACCAGTGACGGCATGAGCGTGCGCCGGTTCCATGCCCGCCTGCTGGGCCCGGCGATCGAGGCCGGCCTGCCGGTCGTGCCGGTCGCCCTGCGCTACTACGACTCCGACGGTCGGCGGACCACCGGGCCGGCCTTCATCGATCGCGAACCGGTCTGGCCCTCGCTCTGGTGGGTGCTGACCAGCCGGCAGACCGAGGTGGTGGTCGACATCCTTCCCCCCATCGATCCCGATCCCGGCGAGCAGCGCAGCGAGCTGGCCCGGAGGGCGCACCACGCCGTTTCCGCGATCGTCGCAAGATCCGCCTTGAAGCATCCCCGAAGGGATATCAGCCGCCCGTGAGCCCGCGCATCATGCGCTGGAGGTCCAGCGGCTTGCCGGGCAGGGCGAACTTCTCGTCCGGCTGCCGATCGCCGCGGATCGATTCGAGACGGTAGTCTTCCGCGAAGCGCAGCACGGCGAGCCCGCGGCGCTCGAGCTCGCGTTCCGCGCCTTCCTCCGTCGAGACGCCGGTGTCACGCGCCATGGCGCGGGCCATGCCCTTGATCAGGGCTGCCTGCATCTCGCGTACGGTCGGGTCGCCGGTGAGCACGGCCTCGTCGATGCGTGCCTGCCCCTTGTTGTCTTCCCAGCTCACCCGGTAGACCTCGCCCTCGATGCCGGCGACTGTCTCGCTGCGGCCCGTGGCTTCCAGCGCGGTGATGCGGGTTGGCACGATCGTGTCCGGGCCGAGATTGGCCAGGCCGTTGTTGGAGCCGAGCATGTTTGCCAGCGCCTGGAGATCCAGGGTCACCGGACGTCCGGCCACGTTGGCCACGCCCCAGGCCTTGCCATCGATGGCCAGCACGTGCGCGGGCTGTCCGGGGGCGTCCAGGCGGCCCCGGTCGACGTCCTGCCACGTGAAGGTCATGGTCGGGACCTGGGCGTTGTTGGTGGTGAAGGTGGCCTGGCCGTCGGCGTAGACGGCCATCGAGGCGCTGAACAGCAGCACGGAAAGGGCAAGGCGCATGGGATAGGGTTCCTCGGCTTGTCTATCCGTCTTAGGACAGCCGAGACACGGGACAGTTGCATGGGGCCGCTGGTCGCGCCCCTGTTTTCTTCGATCGAGGTCAGGCGTCCTTGCGACCGACGGTCGCGCGCAGCCCGTTCTCCACGCCCACGATGGCGCCGAACAGCACGCAGGCCGTGGCGATGATCGCCGGGCCGGAACCGATGTCGAACTGGTAACTGACCCAGAGGCCGGTCAGGCAGAACATCAGGGCGAAAAGGCCCGAGACCACCATCATGCCTCCCAGCGTGCGCGTGTAGCGCTGCGCCAGGTAGGGTGGCAGGGTCAGCAGGGCAATCACGAGCAGCAGGCCGACGACCTGGATCATCATCACCACGGTTTCGGCCACCAGTACCAGCAGCATCAGGTACAGGCCCGTGACCGGAATGCCGCGTGTGCGGGCGAATACCGGGTCGAAGGAAAAGGAGAGGATGTCCCGGTAGTAGTAGATCGCCGCGGCAACGATGACCACATCGATGGCCGCCATGATCCAGAGATCGCTGCTGGAGACAGCCAGGATGCTGCCGAAGAGGTAGGTCATCAGCCCGGCCTGGTAGCCCGGGGAGAGTTCCACCATGATCAGGCCGAAGGCCATGCCGGCGGCCCAGATCACCCCGATCAGGGTGTCGGTGCGCTCGCGCCGCCGCAGGCTGAGCATCCCCAGAAGCAGGGCGGCTGCGGCCGTGAACGCGCCGGTGACCGGGAGTACCGGCCAGCCGGTGTAGATGGCCGTGCCCACGCCACCGTAGGCCGTGTGGGCGATACCGCCGGTCATGAACACCAGGCGATTGACCACCACCAGCGCCCCGACGATGCCCGCGGCGACACTGATCAGCACAGCCGCGACGAGTGCGCGCTGCACGAAACCGTGGGAGAACAGCTCGAGATCGATCATGGGCTCTCCTTCCCGTATCCGACCATCAGGTGCTCGTGCATCGGGCATTGTTCGCCATGGCGTCCGTACATCAGTTCGAGCATCTCGTCGGTGACCTGCGGTCCTACGCCGGCGACGACCAGGCGATTGACGGCGACTACCTGGGTGACCGACTGCCGCGTGATGCCCAGGTCATGGCTGACCATCACCCGGGTCAGGCCTTCGCCTAGGTCCTGCAGGGTCTCGTGGATGCAGGCACGCCCGTAGGGGTCGATGTTGGAGAACGGTTCGTCGAGCAGCAGGAGTTCGGGATCGGTTATCAGCGCCCGGGCGATCAGCACGCGCTGGCGCTGACCGCCGGACAGCGCGCCATAGGAGCGCTGGGCCAGTGTCAGGACACCGGCGCGCTCCATCGCGGTAGCCGCCCTGTCACGCTCGTCCCGCCAGAAGCCGGGGCCGTGACGGCGGCCGTGGGACAGTCCCATCAGCACGACTTGCTCGACGGTGGCCGGGAATCCGGGGGCGAGGTTGCTGTGCTGGGGTACGTAGCCGATGCGCTCGGGATGACGGCCGGGCCGTTCGCCGAATACCCGGACCGAGCCCCGGTCGGGGCGGTACAGGCCGAGGATGAGGTGAAGCAGGGTGGTCTTGCCGCCACCGTTGGGCCCGACGATGACGCTGAATGCGCCGGCGGGAATGCGGAGGTTCACGGAGTCCAGCACCAGTTCACGGTCGAAGCGGAAGTCGAGGTCGCGGACCTCGATGACCGCCGCCCCGTCAGCTTCCAGCCGCTCACTCATCGTTGGCCTGCTCGCTCGTTTTCGGCACCCAGAGCGGTTTCCAGGGTGCTGGCGACGCCCCGCATGCCCGCCGGCCAGTCTCGCTCCAGGGGATCGAGCGTATCGACCTCGGCCCCGATCTCGTCGGCCAGCGTGCGGGCGGCATCCTGGGCGAACTGCGGTTCGACGAACACGACGTCCACGTCTCTCTCGCGGGCCTTGTCGATCACGCCACGCAGCTCGCGTGGACCGGGCTCCTTGCCCTCGATCTCGATGGTCATCTGCTCCAGGCCGTAGGCCTCGGCGAAGTAGCCGAAGGCCGGGTGAAACACCATGAAGTGGCGGCGTTCCGCCGGCACGCCGGCCAGGGACTCGAGGATCTCGTTGTCCACCGCGTTGATCTCCGCCGCCGCGGCGCTGAACCCGGCCTGATAGGCCGAGGCGTTGTCCGGGTCGGCAGCGATGAGCGCGTCGCGGACGGTCTGCGCCTGCAGGCGAACCAGCGGCGGGGCGAGCCAGACGTGCGGGTCCACGCCGCCCTTCGACGCCTCGTGGCCGTGGGCATGGTCATCGTCGTGGGCCACCATCGGGCGCCGGTTGATTCGTTCGAGCGTGTCGACCACCTGCATGCGGTCGTTGGCCGAGCGGAACCGCGGCATCCAGCCCTTTTCGAACGGCGCACCGATGGTGAAATAGATCTCGGCGCGTCCCAGTCGCTGCATCTGCTTCGGTTTCGGCTCGTAGGTCTCCGGGGTCGCGCCGGCCGGCAGCATCACTTCGACGTCGACGTGGTCGCCGCCGATGGTCTCAACCAGCCATGCCTGCGGCGGTATGGACACGGCCACCACCATGGTCTCGTCGGCGCGCAGGGGCGCGGCCGAGAGCAGTAGGGCAAGGAGCAGGGCAGTCGTTCCGGCTAGCCGGCCGGTTCTCGACCGAAAGCCGGAGGCAATGTTCAGGATGCGAGCGAAGGACATGGACAACCCCCGGAAATGTCTGGGTGACGGATCTGATGACGACGGTCGTGCCGACCGATATTGTTATCTTATAACATCTGTCCAGTCCCCGGATGAATCAACTGGCGTTGCCGGCGACCGGGCATCAGTCGTGTCGTCCCGATGCCCGGCGCTGCAACCATAACCGGCGTAGCAGGTTCTTCAGCCGAGTCTGCAGTAGCTCTTCCTGGCGCCGCGTCGCGCGACGGGCATAGCGACTGCTCTGCAACTGGTTGGCGATGCGCCGGAGATCGTCGGCATCCCGAGGCCGGGCCCGGGCCGCCCGCTCGAGGAAGGCCTGTTCGCTTTCGCGCGAGTCACGTTCGATACCCAACCGGGCCAACCGATCCTGCAGCCTTTGCCAGAGGTAGTCGGTCAGCGAACCGGCCGCCTTCCGTTCTGCCCGACGTGCCAAAGCCCAGAGTACGCCCACCCACGTCACGACAGCCAGTGCCAGGGCGAGCAGGGCGAGAGCCAGCGGCGGCATACCGCCGACGCCCATGCCGGCGAGCAGGTTGAGCTGAATGCGGCCGTCGTAACCGAGCACGTACTGGTTCCAGCGGTTGTCCATCTGCTCGACCAGCAGTTGCGCCCGACGCCCCCAGTCGTTCTCGTCGCGCCGGATCACGCCGGAGAGCGACGGATCGTTGGCCATCGACTCGGCCAGGCCCGTCTCGATGCGCTCCGGGGCGACCACGGCGGTCGGGTCGACCCGCTGCCAGCCCTTGCCCTCGAGCCAGACCTCGCTCCAGGCGTGGGCGTCTGCCTGACGGACGACGAGGAAGTCGTCACCGGTCTCGCCGCCCTGGTAGCCGGTCACCACGCGCGCCGGCACGCCGGCGGCCCGCATCAGGCGGGTGAAGGCGTCGGCATAGTCGGCGCAGTACCCCTCGCGCGTGTCGAAGAGGAAGGCGTCCGCCCGGTCGGCACCGTCACGCCTGCCGGGGCTGAGCGTGTAGCGGAAGTCGTTGTCCCGGAAGTATTGCAGCGCTTCGGCCACCCGAGCGGTCGGTGGCAGGTCGCGCCATTCGGTCGCCAGGTCGGTGAGCAGCGGGTTCAGGTCCGCCGTCTGCAGGTTGCGCTCGCGGGTCGCGGCGGGCAGCCCGTCGGCGTCGAGTCGGTATTCCAGTGCCGAGGTGACCGTGTAGCGCAGTCGGTCGTCCACCGTGCGCGGGCGCTGGATCAGGAGGTTGCCGTCGATTCGACTGCGCCCGGGCGCCTCGATCGCCGCCGGCAGCGCGGGCAGGGTTCTGTTCCCGGTCGGTTCGAGCGTTACCTGGTAGCGGACTTGCGAATCCTCGACCCATTCGAGCCCGGGCGTGCCGGCCGGTGGGTCGGCCGTCCAGCCCTCGGGGTTGTCGGGGTCCAGCCGGCTCATGACGTACACGCGCCAATATCGAGTCTCCGGGGGAAGCACCTCGTCCTCGAAGCGCACGCGGAAGGCCGGGGCGGGATTGCGGCCCAGCTGGTCGAACTCCCCGGGGCGCATCTGCTCGGATAGGCCGGTCTGGGCGGCTCCCCCGGGCTGTTGCACGCCCCACAGTCCCCCGGGAGGACGGGGGAACAGGGCGAACAGGATCAGGGCGAAGGGCAGGCCGGTGAGAATCAGTGTCCCGCCGTCGCGCATCCGCGCGCCGATGGGCGGAGACACCGGCTGGCTCACGCCGATCCAGGCACCCACCAGCAGCCAGAAGAGCAGCCCGACGAGCAGGAAGATCCAGATCGCCTGGTCGAACAGCAGCACCGAGACCAGCAGGAAGAAACTCAGCAGCAGCACGCCGTACTGGTCGCGTTCGTCGCGGGTTTCGAGCAGTTTCAGCCCGGCGGCGATGATCAGCAGCGTGACCCCGGCATCACGACCCCAGAAGGCATGAAAGTGAAAGAGCACGTAGGCACCGCCGAGGACCGCGAACAGGGTCAGCAGGCCCCGGTGGGGCAAGGGCAAACCGCGCACTTCGTGAACGCGTCGCCAGAGCAGGGCGGCGGCGACCATGCCCACCGCCGCCAGGGGCAGGTGCGGCAGGAGCAGCCCGACGGAACCCATCAGCACCAGCCACAGCAGCGGATCGATTCGGGCGACGGGGCTCATCGGATCCCGTCCGCCATATCGGCGTGGGGAGACACCGCATCGAAGCCCTCGGCATCCCGGGAACGCTCGAAGCGCGCGAGTTGCTGGAGTGCCCGTCGTCGGGCGGACGCGTCGGAACCGGTGGCCGGTGCCTCGATTGGTGGCTGACCCGGCAGCACCAGCCGCCAGGGCCGGCGCTCGGCCGAATGTTGCAGCAGGAGGAAGGTCATGGCCGACAGGCGTTGTTCGCGGCCGCCGCGAAAGCGTTCGTAGTCGAGAATCGTGGGTCGGGTGGTGACCGTCTCGCCTTCGGGGCGACGCGTGACCAGCCGGCCGCTCTTGGCGTAATGGCGGAACACGATGTGGCGTACCGGATCGCCGGGCTGGTAGGCACGCAGCCGGGTGGGGTCACCTTCGTCCAGGGCCTGCGTGCCGTTATCGGGCGCTTCTTGCTGGACGGGCGGTACGGCAGTTTCCAGCGGAGCAGGATGGATCCATTGCCCCAGCGGCAGTTCCACCCGGCGTTCGACGGTCCACAGCCCGAGGGGGTAATGGGTACCCAGTATCAGTGTCGGCAGCGGCAGGTATCCGCGGGGCGCCGGGGGCAGGGCGAGTTCCGCTCGGGTGGTCCGGCCAGGTCCCACGGACAGGTAGACCGGTTCGCTGTCGGGGGCGGCGACCCGCAGGGCAAGCGAGGGCAACGGCAGTCTCGAGTCGACGTCGACCATCCAGCGTCCCGGCGTGTGCGCCGGGCGCATGGAGGGCCCCTGGGTCGTCACCGTCACGGGACGAAGCAGGCGCTGGCCCTGCCAGACGCCGTTGATCATCAGGGCGATGAGCAGGAAAGCCAGAAGGAAGATGAGGTTGTTGCCGTAGTTGATCGCTGCGGCGAGCATGGCCAGTGCCACGACCGCCATGCCCAGACCCCAGCGACGGGGCCTGACGTGGATGCGCGAGAGGCGGGCTGCTTCCATGCCGCTTGCCCCTGACCTTACGGGGCGGGTACCCGGTCGAGGAGGATGTCGGCCGCGTCGTGGCCGTCGTGATCGTCCAGCCCGACACGGTGATTGACCAGGTCCGGGAGAACGGCCTGTACATCGTCCGGCAGGACGTGATCGCGTTGCGCGATCAGCGCCCATGCCCGCGCGAGCGACAGCAGCATCAGACCGGCGCGCGGGGAGAGCCCGACGGTGAATTCCGGTGTTTCCCGGCTGGTCGCCAGCAACCGTTGCACGTAATCGGCCACGCGCTCGGACACGTGGACCCCGGCGGCCTTCCGCCGCAATGCCATCAGTCCCGCGGCATCCACGACCTGCCCGGCCTCGTCAAGGTGGGCGCGGCCGCCGCCGGACAGCAGCATCTGCCGCTCGGTGTCCGCGTCCGGGTAGCCAAGCCGGATGACCATGGCGAAGCGGTCGAGCTGGGATTCGGGCAACGGATAGGTGCCGGCCTGTTCCAGAGGATTCTGCGTGGCGATGACGAAGAACACCTCGGGCAACGCGTAGCGTCGGCCGTCGACCGATACCTGGCGTTCCTCCATCGCCTCGAGCAGGGCGCTCTGCACCTTGGGCGGGGCACGGTTGATCTCGTCGGCCAGCAGCATCTGGGCGAAGACCGGGCCGGGTATGAAACGGAAACCGCCGCCTTCACCCTGCGTGGGGCTGTAGATCGAGCTGCCCACGACATCGGCCGGCAGCATGTCGGCGGTGAACTGCAGACGCTTGAAGCTCAGCCCGAGCACGGAAGCCAGCGTGTGCGCCAGTGTCGTCTTGCCCAGACCGGGGAGGTCCTCGATCAGCAGGTGCCCACCGGCCAGGATGCAGGCCAGCGCGCGTCGGATGGCAGGACGCTGGCCGACGACGATCTTTCCGGTCTGGTCGATGATCCGTTCGGGGGTGTCTGCGCTGATGCTGGTCATGTCGTTCCGTCGAGCTTGAGCTGGTAGGCACGCCGGTACGCCTCGATCAGCGCGGCGTGCCTGGGTTCGTTGCGAAAGCCGCGTTCGAGCGCCGTGAACGGGCGGTAGGCGAGCCGACCGTCGAGCAGGTCGTTCGCCTGGTCGAGCAAGTCGTCGGGGAACAGTGCCGTGAGCGACCGCCGCAGATCCTCGGGCGCCATGTCGGTTTCCTGTTCGAGCTGGCAGAGGGTCCGGGCCGCGCGGTACCGCTGACGCCGGTCGGCCGGCACCGGCGGGACGTCGGCAAGCCAGTCGATGTCCATGCCTACCTCTTCGGAATCGCGCCGCTCGACGCTGCTGGCATGCAGGCGGGCGAGGATCTCGATCTCCCCGATGCGCGCCCCGGCCCATACCGACTCGGGTCCGGCACACAGGCCGATCACGTCCGTGACCGGCGTGAGGGGGTCCAGGGCGAGGTCCGCGATGGCCTGGGCGAAGGCGGCGCTGTCCTCGGGGCCGAGGTCGTCGAGTCGCTCGAACCAGGCCAGCAGGCCCAGGCCCTGGTTGTTGTTGCGTTCGACCAGTTCCTCGACCGGGTAGATCTCGGACATGCCCGGCACCAGGATGCGGCAGGCGGGCAGTCCGAGGTGCGTGAAATCGGCGACGTACACGTCGTGTCCGAGCTGGTGGATCCGGTCGACCAGTGTCTTCTCGTACTCGACGTTGCGCGCATGCCAGTCGGCATGCTCGTCGACCGGCTCCATGCCCCAGGCCGTGAACGGATAGTCCGGTTCGTCTCGCAGCATCGTCCAGGGCAGAATCCCGGAGGAGTCGATGAAGTGCAGCTCGATATTATCCGGGTCTGCGGCCAGTTCCACGTCGGTGGTCGGCGGCGGGAAGGCGTGCAGGTCCTCGAGGTCACGCCCCTGCACCAGCTCGGTCAGGGTGCGCTCCAGGGCGATCTCGAATCGGGGATGTGCGCCGAAAGAGGCGAAGACCCCGCCGGTTTCCGGGTCGTAGAGCAGCACGCAGATCACCGGGAAGCGTCCGCCCAGCGACGAATCGAAGGCCCGTGCCGAGAACCCTTCGCCGTTGAGCGCCGCGAGTGCGGCGGCGCTTTTAGGGAAGCGCGCCATGACCTCGTCGGGGATCTCCGGCAAGGCGATGCCCTCGGTGATCACCCGTTCCTTGACGAACCGCTCGAAAACCTCGGAAAGCCCCTGGGTGTGGGTCTCGGCCAGCGTGTTGCCGGCTGACAGCCCGTTGGAAACGTAGAGGTTGCCGACCACGTTGACCGGGAAATAGATGTTGCGGCCGTCCCGCTGGCGCTCGAAGGGCAGGGCGCAGATGCCCTCGCGCTCGCCACTGTTGAGATCGCTCCACTGGGCGGTCTCCTCGATGGCATCACCTTGGTAGAACGCCCACAGGGCGTCGTCCAGCAGGCCGTCGGGACGTACGCCGGGCGATTCCAGCGTGAACCAGCGTTCGGCCGGGTCGTGCAGCGTTCGTCCGTCGACACTGGCCGTCTGATGGTTCCAGTGGAAGTCGGCGAAAAAGTACTGCGAGGCCAGGCGCTCGACGAATTCCCCCAGCGCCGAGGCCAGGGCCGCCTCCCGCGTCGCGCCCTTGCCGTTGGTGAACAGCGCCGGGCAGCCGCGGTCCTTGATGTGCACGGACCAGCAGTTCGGCAGCGGGTTGCGCCAGCCGCTGGGCTCGATGTGGAAGCCGGCCGCGCGCAGGTGGCTCTGGACGTTCTCGATGGTGCGTTCGAGGGGGGCGTCCTTGCCGGGAATCAGGGTTTCGGTCATTCGATCGCTACGGTTGCGTGGATAAGGGGGTGGGTGTTCGGCCAGGACTAGAAGATCACCAGCAGGCTGACGCGGCGGTGTTCCGATGCCAGCACGGTGTAGGTCCGCAGGGCAGCCGCCGTGTCCATGTACTCGATGCCGATGCCCCGGCGCATCAGCGCCGCGGAAACCGCCGCTGGTCCCATCCGGGTACGCGCACCCGTGCCGACGATCACCACCTCGGGATCGTCACGGGTGAGCAACGACTCGCCGTGCTCTTCCAGCCCGGAGAGGTCCTCGACGGGCACCTCGGTATCGAGACGCTCCGGCGTGACCAGGAAGGTCCGTTCGAGGCGCTGGTCGTTGACGACGACATGGTTCTCGTCAAAGCCGCGAATTACGTAGGCGCGGCCATGATCGTCCTGGGTCAAGCGCATGATTGTTCAGTCCGTCAGCCTGAAAAGAGAACCCGTAAGCCTAATCGCTACCACCGGTTAACGCCAATCAGGACGAACCCGCGAGGGCCGTCTGCATGCGTCGACGCAGGTTGCCGCTGCGCCGGGTCGTGGTGGCGATCGCCCGGTCGAGCACTTCGGCGGGTTTCGGCGCGACCGATCCGGACGTCACGGGTGAGACCAGCGTGAAGCGTCGCCGTGCCCGGGTAATGCCGGTGTAGACCAGCTCCCGGGTGAGGATCGGGTTCGGGCGGTCGGGGAGGACGAGCACGACGTGCGTGAACTCCGAGCCCTGTGACTTGTGTACCGTGAGTGCAAAGGCGGTCTCGGCCTCGGCCAGTCGAGCGGGACTGACCCAGTGATAGCCGCGCCCCGTGCCATCGCTGTTCCCGGCGGCCGGAAAGACCGCGCGCAGGACCGTCTCGCCGCCGGTGCGCATGGGGACCGTCAGCCCCATGTCACCGTTGGCCAGGCCCAGCTGCGGGTCGTTGCGCGTGACGATGATCGGGCGCCCGATGTACCAGCCGCGCCGTCGTTCCCCGGACGGGGACTGGATGTCGCCGGAGGCGACGAGCCAGTCCTCGACCTGGCGGTTGAGCCCCTCGATCCCCGCGGGCCCGCGGCGCAGGGCGCAGAGTAACTGGAAGGCGTTGTGATCGGCGAAGATCGCATCCAGACGTCGATCGTCCTCCGGGTCGTCCGGGTCGAACCCATCGGACGCGCGGATTGCCTCAAGCCACGGACGTACCCCGGCCAGCACCTGCTCGGCCAGCGTCGACTGGCGTGCCTCGCCGCTGATCGGGGTATGCAGCCAGGCGGTGTCTCCGGCATGTATTTGTTCCCGCTTGTCCGAGGGCAGGCCCAGTTCTTCCCGGGCACCGCGGGCATCGCCGCGATTGACGGCCCGCGCCAGCCGGCCGATCGGGCTGTCATGCCCGAAGCGGTGCGAGAAACGCAGCACCGCGATGCGGGCGTTGATCGGATGGGGGGAACCGGCTTCCTGAACAGGCTCGACGGGCTCGCCGGTGGCACTCTCCAGCCAGGCGTGGAGGTCGGCCGGGTAGCCGCCGCTCTCCGCCTCGCGGCACAGCTCGCCGAGCACGGCACCGGCCTCGACCGAGGCCAGCTGGTCCTTGTCGCCCAGCACCACCAGCCGGCAGTGGCGTGGCAGGGCATCGACCAGTTGTGCCATCAGCTCCAGGCCGACCATGGAGGCTTCGTCGACCACGACGATGTCGAGGTCCAGCGGGTTGTCGCGGTGATGGCGCGGCCGCTCGGCCAGCGGCCGGGTTCCGATCAGGCGATGGATGGTATGCACGTCGGTGGGCAGCTGCGCGGCGATGCGGGCCCAGTGATCCGCGGGAAATCCGGGCGCCTCGATCCGTCCGATCTCGCGCACCTTCTCGCCGATGGACTCGGCCAGTCGTGCCGCGGCCTTGCCGGTGGGGGCGCACAGTGCGATGCGTGGCGATGTCGTCTCGGCCGCTTCCGATTGCAGCGAGAGAAGCGAGGCGAGCAGACGTACCACGGTGGTGGTCTTGCCGGTGCCCGGCCCGCCCGTGATGATGGAAAACGGCTGATAGGCGGCGAGCCCACAGGCAACCTTCTGCCAGTCGGTCTCGCTGCCCGGCGATCCGGGATAGAGGGCATCCAGCACCGGGCGAATGGCGCCTGCGTCGGTCACCCGGTTTCCCGTGAGTCCGGACAGACCCGAGGCCACGCGCCCCTCGACCTGCCAGTAACGGCGCAGATAAAGCTGCGGGGAATCGCCGTCCACGAGCATCAACGGCCGCCCGTCGTCGCAGGCCGGCCGTTCCTCGTCCCATTCGAGCCGGCACACGGCGGGGTGCTCGACCAGCGCGGCGCGCCAGCTCGCGATTCCCACGCCGTCGAGTACCTGCCAAGGCGTGTCGACGGCCACCGGGCCCGGGCGCAGGGGATCGGCCGGCGGCATGCGCAGGGTGAAGTCGGGGTCGGCCAGCACCTCGGCGAGATTCAGGCAGACATGCCCGCCGCCGCCCTGGTGACTGGCCAGTACGGCCGCCAGCTGGGCCAATGGTGCGGCCTGCGGTGCACGTTCGCGCAGAAACGAGGCCACGGCCCGATCGACGGGGCGCAGCCAGCCGGCAGTTACCCAGGCATCGAGCACCCTGTCGAGGGCCTGATGACTGGTCAGGGCAGGATGATGTGTCATGCGGCATGCTCCCGTTGGCCGGTGAACAGCGCATCCAGCGACTCGATCAGCTCGCGGTCGGGTCGACAGGTGTAGACGCCGTGGTTGTCCGGGGCAGTGCCGTCGGCAGGCCGGATGCCTCGCAGGAAGACGTAGGCCGCGCCGCCAATGTGTCGGTCATAGTCGTAGTCCGGAAGGCGGTCGGCCAGGTGACGGTGCAGCGCGACCAGGTAGAGCACGAACTGCAGGTCGTAGCGCGATTCGAGCATGGCCCGTTCCAGTGCCTCGGAGCCATAGGCGCTCTCGTCCGGCCCGAGCCAGTTCGATTTCCAGTCGAGCAGGTAGTAGCGACCGTCGTGGGCGATGGTGAGATCGATGAAACCCTTGAGCATGCCGTTGAGCGTGCGCGCCTCGAGTTCGGGGCGCGGGGCGCCTGCGGCAACGAACCGCCGTACCAGCCGGTCAACGTCCACGGTGTCCGCCTCTTGGAGGGAAAGCCAGAACTCCATTTCCGCCTGGGCGGTTTCCAGTTGGGCCAGCGCCATGGGCGATGCCGAGGCCGGCAGTTGCCAGGATGTGCCAACCAGGGTGTCGAACTGGTCTGCGACCTGTTCCAGTTGCTCGTCGGTGAGGTCACGCAGTCCGGGGTGGTGACTGTTGACCAGGCGTTGACGCACGCGTTCGGGGTGTCCGGCATAGCGGGCCAGGCCGTCGTTGAACATGGCCTCGATCATGTCGTGGAAGAGGTTGCCGATGCCGGCACCGCGGGGCAAGGCGTGCACCCCGGTGGGCGTGACCGGTTGGTCGGGTTCGTAGGGGCCGGCGCCTTCGAGCGTATCGCTCTCCAGGCGCACCTCCTCGCGGGCGATTTCCGGTGCCGGCAGGGTCGGGCCGTGGCTGGCCGAGGCGCTGATCGAGGAGAAGCTCGCGATCCACCACGGGCTGAATTTTCCGAACTGCGGTACGCGTGGTTCGGCAAGCTCCGGCTCCGGTGGCGGGACGAACCGACAGCGTGCCGGATCCCGTGGGTCAGGGACGGAGTCGATGCGGATGCCCGGGTTTTCCCCCCACTCGGCCAGCCTGGCCATGTAGTCGTCCCGCTCGCAGGTCTCGCCCGACTCGAAGCCGAGGAACTGACCCCAGGCAGTCTTGCCGGGGTTGAAGCGCTTCACCTTGCCGATCTTCACCGGCCCGGCCCCCAGGATGCAGGCGAATTCCGCCCGGGTCAGCGCGACGTAGAGCAACCGGATTTCCTCGGCGGTCGCCTCTCGCGTGGCGCGCTCGGCGGCGGCCTCGTCGGGCTCCATCTCCCAGACGTTCTCGTCGTGTCGGTGGCGGCGGGTGGGCTTGTTGCCATTGTTCTTTTCCGACCCCAGCACGGCGGCGAACGGCAGGAAGACCACCGGGTACTGCAGGCCCTTGGAACTGTGGACGGTGACAATGCGCACCATCTCGCTGTCCTGCTCGAGCCGGATTTCCTGCTCGTTCCCACCCTCGGTCATTGCCAGATGCAGACGGTGGATCAGGGCCGTGTCGCCATCGACGTCATGATCGCGCGCTTGCAGCCACTCGGCCAGGTGCAGGATGTTGGTCAGTCGACGTTCCCCGCGGCGGGCGGTCCGCTCCTCGGGCGAGAGCAGGCGGGCCGGCACGGAAAAGTGGTGCAGCAGGCCCATCAGCGCGGCAAGGACGCCCTGGTTCTGCCAGACGCGGTGCCATCCGTGGAACCGGTTGCAGATCTCGTCGAAGACCACCTCGTCGCGCAACCAGGCCGAAAGCTCGTCGAGTCCCAGAGCCAGGCTGGCCGTCGACATCGCCTGTCGGATGCGGTCCGAGCGTTCCGGTTCGGCCAGGGCCTCCAGCCAGATCAGCATGTCGGCTGCCTCGGTGGATCGGAACACCGACGATCGCTCGGAGAGGAATACCGCGGGCACGCCGAAGTCGGTCAGGACCCGGCGCATCGACTTGCCCTCTTCCTGGTTTCGCACCAGCACGGCAATGTCCCGCGGTTGCAGGCCACGGGATTCGTCCCCCTCGAAGCGGCAGTCGCCGGACTGCCCGTCGTTGAGCATGGCCGCGATCTCGCCGGCCGTGCGCATGGCCATGGCCTCGCGGAAGGTGCCCGCGTTCCATTCCTCGCCCGCGGGCACGGTCCAGGTCGTCAGCGCCGGGAGTTCCTCGCCGTTCCGATCGATGAGCCGGCTGCTGCGTCCGTGGGCCTCGACCGGGTGGAAGGGCAGGGGATTGGGTTCGTCGCTTAGCTCGTCCCGGGGAAAGCGGAAGGCACCGGCCGGATGCCGGTCGGCCCGCTCGAACAGGTGGTTGACCGCGTCGACCATGGCGCGGGTGGAACGGAAATTGGTCGGCAGGGTGGCGTGCCGGCCCTCGGTCGCACGTCGGGCGGTCAGGTAGCTGTGGATGTCGGCGCCGCGGAAGCTGTAGATCGCCTGCTTGGGGTCGCCGATCAGCACGATGGCCGTGTCGCCCGCCTCGTCGTGGCCGAGTGGGTAGATGGCCGAGAAGATCGAGTACTGCAGGGGATCGGTATCCTGGAACTCGTCGATCAGGGCAACCGGGTACTGCTGGCGGATGGCCTGGATCATGCCGGCGGCGTTGGGGTTGGCTGCCGGATCGACGGCCTCCTGCATCTGGATCAGCATGTCCTCGAAGCCCATCGAGCGGTGACGGGCGAGCAGGCTGGCGATCCGCTCGCGAATCCAGAGCGCCGCGAATGCCTGGATGGCCGGTTCGACGTCCTTCTCCTTGCGCTTCATCGCCTCCGCCCGGTCCTGCCATTCGCGGATGGCATCCAGCGCCGGGTGGGACGGTGCCTCCGTCCCCTTGTTGGTATTCGGGTAGGCAAGTCTCCTGCGCGTCTTTTCCTCGAGTTGCGCCTCGCCCGTCGCCCATGCGTCGATCGCGCCCAGCCAGGCCGTGAACTCGTCTTCCTGCTTGGCCTCCGGATGAGTCGACTTGCTCAGCCCGGTGCGGACCGCCAGCCAGAGAGCGTGCAGGGTGGCCGGGTCCTCGCGCCACCGCGCCCGGGCCGCTTCCTCCGCCCGATCGACATCGGCCTGCTCACCGGAGATGCGCTCGAGCAGGTCGGCGGGGTCAGGAAGGTCGTCGGCACGGTGTGCCGTGATATCGCCCAGCGCCACCGGGCTGCCGTCGCGCTTGAGCAGATCCTTGATCTTCTCCTTGAGCTTTGCCGGCGGCGGCACCATCCGTGCGAACTGACGGGCCGTCTCGTCGTCCCGTCGTGTCAGTGGATAGCCGTGGCTGCGCCAGAAGTCCCGCACCGCCTCCGAGACCACGGGGTCGAGGTCCGTGACCAGTTCCTGTTCGAACAGCGCCCGGCTGTGGAAGGCATGTTCGCGCAGCATGCGCTGACAGAAGCCGTGGATGGTGAAAATGGCCGCCTCGTCCATCCATTCCGCTGCGCGCTGCAGAAGAAAGGCCCCGCGCGCCCGCTCGGGCTCGTCGAATGCCTCGTACAGTGACCGCAACGGCGGGTCGACTTCGTCGGGTGCGACGCTGCCCGAGAACAGCCAGGCCGCTTCCTGCAACCGCGCCCGGATGCGATCGCGCAACTCCGCCACGGCCGCCTCCGTGAAGGTGCTGACGAGGATCTCCGGCGGGGTCAGGGGGCGAGCGTCACGCCGGTCCGGTCCGCGATGCCCCAGGACCAGCCGCAGGTAGAGCAGCGAGATCGTGAAGGTCTTGCCGGTACCGGCGCTGGCCTCGATCAGGCGGCTGGATTCGAGCGGGAAGGTGACGGGATCGAGTTGACTCATGCACGCTGCCCCTTCTCGGACGGTTCTCGGTGCCTGCCCCGGGTGTGCCGGGTCAGGGGGCGGTAGAGGCCTTCCGCGATCTCTCGGAAGGCCGGATCGTCCGCCAGCATCCGGAAATCGGGCCACAGCCGGACGAGGTCCGGCTCGTACTGTGCCGCGGTCTCGAAAGCGTCTCGGGCCGCCTCGAGCCGTTCGTTCTCGCCTGTCTCGATCACCCAGGCGATCTGTGCACGGGGCTCGGCCGGAACCGGCTCGGTGGTGGCGCGGTGCCAGTGTTCGATCAGCTGCCGGAGAATCCGGCGTGCCTCGTCGGCATCGAGCGGTTCCATCACGGTCGGTCGTTCGGTCAACTCCGCACTCCGCGCATCGGATTCGCTGACGAGGTAGGTGGTGACCGGTCGGCCGCCCAGTTGCGCGGCGACGTGGTAGGGCCATTCGCCGACGAGGCGATGCCACTTGAGTTTTTTGCCCTTGTGCAGCGGCCCGGCGATCAGGCGCAGGCGAACTGCGCCTTCCGGCCCGCTGCGGACGTCGTTGATCTCGCCGGTCAGGTCGGCAGTCTCGGACGGGTCGTCCACCAGGCGGTCACCCGGACGGAAGGGCTCGACCGTGTCGGGATAGCGGGCCTGCAAGGCGGCCCAGGTACGCAGTTGCCTTGACAGCGCCTCGCCGTGCTCCTGCCGAAGCGTCTGGTCGAACGGATGGACGGGTAGCTGGCCGGCGCCGGCAATGCGGGCGAACGCGGCATCGATGGCCTCGGGCAGGCGGGTTTCCAGGATGTCCGGATCGATGAGGTCCACGGGCTCCCGGTTGAGCCGCTCGAGGACCTGTTCGAGTAGTCGGGCGCTGAGTTGGTGGCCGCCCAGGTTGTCGAGTTCGAAGGGCTCGTCGTCCTCGGGCACCGCCGTATCGCGGCGGGCCGGGATGGCCAGGTATTCGCCCAGCCAGACGCGCCATGGCTTCTTCAGCGCGAGGGCGAGATCGGCGAGCGACGGGCAGCGGAGCGACTGGTCGTCGGTCGCGACTTTGACGGTTGCCCCGTGGTGGGGCTCGCCATGAGCATCGGCTCCCGAAGTGCTGGCGCGGTCGGGGTTGGGGCAGTGGACCCGGTGCCATTCCGTTGCGTAGCTGTAGAGCCCTGGGGATGCATCGGAGAAGTATCGCCGGGAGAACGGTTGCAGGGGGTGCTCGGTGCTCAGGTGTTCGGAGGCGGTCGTTTCCCCGTCGACGCGCCAGCCGCGATCGATGTGGTCGCGCAACTGGTTGACGAGCACCGAGGCCGGCTGCTCGTGGTTGTCCCGGATGTCGCGCCCCACCCAGCTGATCCAGAGGCGGTCCCGGGCCGAGAGCAGGGCCTCGAGGAACAGGTAGCGATCGTCTTCCCGCCGCGAGCGATCACCGGGACGATAGCGACCGGCCATCAGGTCGAAGTCGGCCGGTGGCTGGCGACGGGGGTAGGACCGATCGTCCATCCCGAGCAGGTAGACCTGGCGGAAGGGAATGGCGCGCATGGGCATGAGCGTGGCGAAATTCACCGCGCCGACCAGGAAGCGCTGTGAGAGGCGATGCTCGTCCAGGCGGTCCAGCCATGCACTGCGGGCCGTCTCCAGGGTCACCGGCAAGTCGAAGGCGGCCGAAGCGCAGTCGTCCAGCCAGCCATTGAGTGCCGAGTCCAGCCGGTCGCGCAGGGAAACGGCGGATTCGCGCTCGGCGAGCGGGTTGCGGCCCGAGGCACCGCCGCGGGCGTCGGTCACGCCTTCCTCGATCGGCGGGATGGCCTCAGGGGCGAAGAAGGTCACCAGGAGATCGCCCAGGCATTCGCGCCACTGTTCCGGGGTGCGCGCCCGGCCCAGGCGTTCGCGCCAGTGTTTCAGGGACTCGAGCAGGGCGTGCAACTGGCCGATGGCCTCGGCACTGGCGGCGTCCATCCCGCCGACCGGAACGATACCGCCCCAGTCATCCTCGGCGCCGGCGAGGTAGGCATAGAGCAGCCGGTCGAGACCGAAGCGCCAGGCGTTCTGCTCGATGCCGGCCGGCAGGCCGAACTGCTCGCGGTGCTCGGCGTCCAGGCCCCAGCGGATGCCCGCGTTATCGATCCAGTGACGCAGCAGGCTCACGTCGTCGGCGGAGATGCCGAAGCGTGCCCGCAGCGCCGCGACTTCCAGCAGGTCCAGCACCTCGCTGGCCGTCAGCCGGGAATCGGGCAGGGCAAGCAGCCAGTCGAGCGCGCGTGCCATCGGGTGCTCTTCGCGCTCAGGCCTGTCGGAGATGGCAAACGGGAGATGGCGAGGGTCGGCAGGCTCCAGCCGTCCGAAGACCGCGTTGATGGCCGGGGCGTAGTCGGCCATGTCCGGCACCATCACGATGATGTCTCGTGGTTGCAGCGTAGGGTCGTGATCGAAGGCGTCGAGCAACTGGTCTTGCAGGATTTCCACCTCGCGCAGCGGACTGTGGGCGACGGTGAAGGCGATGGATTGGTCGTCGTCCTCGAGTCGACGCCGTTCGGCCTCGATCTCGTGCATGGGGACGAGATCGAGGATGTCGGTCTGCAGGCGGGCGAGCAGGTGGCCGGGCCCAGGCGGGTCGAAGACATCGATGTTCAGGGCCCGACCGCCGACGCGCTCGGGCGCCTGATCGAATTCGTCGACCAGGCGCACCAGGTCGCGCCCTTGCTTGCCCCAGGAGGCAAGGAGGGGGTGGGCGTGCTGGTGCAGGTCATGCTCGTCGAGCCGCCCGTCGATCTTCCGTTCGGTGATGCGTCGGTATTCATGCCGGAACAGGTGACGGTCCTCGACGATGTCGCCCCAGTAGTGTTGGCAGGGGTTCTGCAGGCAGAAGATCACCTGCACCCAGCGCGATACGGCACCGAGCACCTCGAGCACCTGCGGCGGCAGGGCGGAGACGCCGAAGACCACGATGCGCCGGGGCAGTCCGGCAGGGCGCTCGGTTAGCGCCTCGGTCATTTCAAGGAAGCGCCGGTGAATCAGGGCACGGCCGGCATAGCCCGCGGCCGGTTCACCGGTTTCGGTTCGGGGTGGCTTGACGTCCAGGTCGTCGAGCACCGCGCGCCAGAGCGCCGGCTGCCATTGCAGTTCACTCGGGATGGGGTTGCGTTGACGACCCAGCGCGTCGGCAAGCACCTCGGCGCCGGCGGCCCAATCGCCCAGCCAGTCGGCCCGGTAGACCTGGTACTGGTCGAACTGGTCGGCCAGCCGGGCGGCAAGCTGGTAGGCGCGGTGCTCGTCGTCCTCGATGTAGTGTGTCAGTGGCCCGAAGACCGATTCGCTACGTGCCTGGTCGCGGAGGATGC
The DNA here is from genome assembly GCF_041687595.1 of Guyparkeria sp. Classification (NCBI taxonomy): domain Bacteria; kingdom Pseudomonadati; phylum Pseudomonadota; class Gammaproteobacteria; order Chromatiales; family Thioalkalibacteraceae; genus Guyparkeria; species Guyparkeria sp. The sequence goes on from NZ_JAWLBP010000014.1 coordinate 28,393, forward strand.
GTAGCAGACGCCAGGTGAGTCTGGGCTTGTCGAGAGGGGCCTCTGCGGGAACCGGCTCCGTGCCCATCACGGCCCGGTAGCAGCGCCACTGCAGTCGGGCGGGCAGCAGCAGGTCGAGAGCGGTGGCCACGCCCAGCCCGCGCTCGGTCCGGTCCCTCCCCAGCGCGAGGCGGAGCCACTGCGCCATGCCGTTGCTCTGGACCAGGATGGTCTCGTCCTCCAGCGGAGCCAGCGGGTATCGATCCAGCCACTCGACCAACAGGTCGCGCAGGCCCTCGAGACGGTTGCCCTGAAGGACGATGAAGCCGGGCTGAATGGATGAAACGCTGGGAGAGCTGTGGTTCAAGACGTCCTGTCCGCCGTGTCGAATAGAGGTGAGCCAGTATGACTTTCAGTGTATGGGAATGGAGGGTGCGGGAAAAACGCGACGAGGGCTGTCGCATACCGCCTAGAGACGCCCCCTGGTGTGATCGACAAATGTCCATTTGCCCTATGCCGACTATATTCTAAACAGTTACCGACATTTTGATCTGTCGGGCCGCTGCACGCCCTTTCCAACGACTCGCAGGGAGTGATGTCATGGGAATCACGTCAGGAGAACGGAAATGATCTCGGCGCTCGACCGCGAGCGGCGGCTTCCCATGCTCTCCCTGCGCGGCCGGGAGGCAGTGGACGAGGTGCGGCAGATCGTCGCGCCGTTCTACTGGAAGGTGGTGGGCGTCGAAGACCAGGAACAGCTGGCGCGCCGATTGCGGCGCGATCCGGTGAAGGTGGTTCTGGTCGACCTGCGCGATGCCCTGAGTTATTTCACGAACTGGCTGCCGTCGTTCTCCCGTGAACACCCCAGCGTGCAGCTGGTGGCGATCGTGGAAAAGCGCGTTGCCGAGAACTCTCAGCACGCCGCGTTCCTGCACGCCTACTTCTTCGACATCTGTTTCGCCCCCATCGAACCCACGCGGCTGACCTTCTCGATAGGCCATGCCTGGACCATGGCCCGCGTCGCGGACATGCACCTGTCGGCGGAGTCGTCGACTACCGACGATGCCACGGATGGAGATCGACTGATCGGCGCAAGCGAGGAGATGCAGGCGGTCCGGCGCAAGATCCGCCGATTCGCGGACAACGACCTGCCGGTACTGGTCACCGGACCGACCGGGACGGGCAAGGAACTGGCCGCCCGGTCGATCCACGCGCTCTCCTCGAGGGCAGAGGGGGGCTTCGTGGCCGTGAATTGCGGGGCGCTCAACCCGAGTCTCGTCCAGTCCGAGCTGTTCGGTCACGAGAAGGGTGCCTTCACCGGTGCCGGCAAGCGGCATGTCGGCTGGGTGGAACTGGCGGACGGCGGGACGCTGTTTCTCGACGAGATCGGTGATCTGCCGCCCGAGACCCAGATCAGCCTGCTGCGCTTTTTGCAGCAGGGCGAGATCCAGCGTGTCGGGGGCGAGAGCACGATATCGGTCGATGCCCGGATCATCGCCGCCACGCACGTCGACCTGTCCAGGGCCGTGGCCGAAGGCAGCTTCCGCGAAGACCTGTTCTTCCGCCTCGACGTGCTGCCCCTGGAGATGCCGTCCCTGGCCGAGCGCGGGGCGGACGTGATCGAGCTGGCCCAGTACTACCTCGAGCGCTTCAGCCGCGAGCTGGGGGTCAAGACCAAGCGACTGAGCCCGGCCACGGAGGGCGCGATACTCAACTACGGCTGGCCCGGCAACATCCGCGAGCTGATGAACCGGCTTCGGCGTGGAATCGTGCTCTCGGATGGCCTGGCCGTCAGCCTGCCGGAACTCGAATCCTCGGTCGAGGAAACCGCCGGCATGCGCAGTCTGGCTGAGATTCGAGACGAGGCGGAGCGTAACGCCATCGCGCAGGCCGTCAGCCGCAGCGGCCACAACATCACCGAGGCGGCACGATTGCTGGACGTTTCCCGCTGCACTCTCCACCGCCTGATTCGCAAGCATCGTCTGCCGTTCGCCTGAGCGAACCGCGCGAGCCACCCATGGCCGCGCCGACTCAATATCGCGACTGGCCTTTTCCTCTCGGGTAACCCGAAGCACACGACCCCTCACACGCCCGTCATGGCGCGTTTAACGGCGTCGGGCTCCGGCGTCCATGTCGTGACGCGGGGGTAGCCGCTGCACTCGGAAAAGAAAATTTGCCGACCCGGTGTTTCAACTTCGATACACCTGAAGGCGCTGGAACAGGGGTTTGTCCCGCAGCGCCCATTCCTGCCCGTATCAATCCTGATACACCTGCCTGCCTGATCGTCACCTGCCTTTCGTAACTCGTTGTTCTGTCGCGCCTGATCAAGTTGGCCTCGTTCCTGCAACCAAGGAGGGCAATGAGCGGGACGGACCCGCCAACCCATCTCTCACGAGGGATCGAAGGTCATGAAGAACAGGACACGCATTGCGAGCGAAGTTCGGGCCACTTATCCGAGCCAGTCGTCCTCCGGCACGGGAGCCGCGAAGTTCCCGGTTTCCCGGCAGGCGCTGCTGGTAATCCTGCTTGGCGGATCGCTGGCCGCTTCGGCCTGGTCTTCCCAGGCGCTGGCCGCGGGCAGTCGCTATGCCGTCGAGGCGGAACCCGGCGAGATCGTGCTGCTACGGACGGTGCCGACGCGCTCGGCCACGCGGCAGGCGCCGCCGGCCCGCGCCATTCTGGTGGATCCCAAGCCCAACGGCGAGTTGGAGCAGGGGCTGGCCCCTCTTACCGACGAGGATTACGGGCTGGTCTCCGCGGGCGTTGGTTCGTCGGGGACGGGTATGGCCAGTGCCGGCGGTGTCGTTTCCGATGGGGTGCGCCAGGCTCTCGGCGGTGACTCCGGCTCCACGAGGGATGGAAAACCCGCTCCGGCATCGAGCGTGGGTGGCGCGGTAACGTCCGTCACCGGCGGGATCGCCGGGCAGGTGAACAGCGCACTATCGTCGACCGGCCTGATGGGTCGGGGAGGCCAGCAATGAGCGCCCGGACCAATATGGTTCCCTGGATTCGAACCGGCCTGATCGGGGTGGGTGCGGTGGCCCTGGTGATCTCGGTGAATACCGCCGAGGCCGAAACGGCGGCGCCGACAGTCGACGCGTATGACTGGATGATCGGTGTGCTCAACGAGAGCCGGATCAGCAATCGGGTCGGTGCCGGCGCGTCCGGGAACATGGCCATCAACCTGGCCTCGGGGTCGGGGAACATGCAGATCAACCACCGGGCGATCAATGTCGATTCGTCCGTCAATCAACTGAACATGGACATGCCGAGCGAGGCGGGCGTGGTACAGCACGCCGTCACCCGTATCTCCGGCGGCGCATTCCGCGGTGCCTCGGGTGCTCTCGGGATCAACCAGGTCGCCGGGGACGGCAATGTCCAGTTCAACTCGATGACCCTTGGCGGTAATGCCAGCGGGTCGTCGGAGATTCGCACCCGTCTGCCGGCTGGTCCGGCGGGCGAGGCGGATCCGGCTGCGCGGAAGGACGTGCAGTCGGAGGAGCTCCCTCTGGATCGCTATCGGACAGTGATCTCGAACACTGCCTTTACGGGGTTCGGAGGGTTACTCCAGGTAAATCAGGTGTCCGGCAATCGAAACGTAACCGGAAACACGTTCACGTTTTCGAACAGCGGGCCCTGATTTTTTCATGATCGAAGTAACCCCAACAAGAAGGTAGAGGTAGTAGCCATGAAAACGCAACTCAAAATGACAGTGCTCGCAACTGCAGTCACCGCCCTGATGTCCGGCGGGGCCTTTGCAAGTGGAGGCGGCGGCCATAACGGCGGCCACAACGGCGGCCATAACGGTAACGACCAAGAGGAAGAAGTGATCACCACCGAGTCCATCGCCAATGTGGACAACACGCAGGTGCTGCTGTTCAACCAGGTCGAGAACGACAAGGTGAAGAACACCGCCGGGATCAGTGATTCCGTGGGTGCCAACGCGCAAGGCAACATCGGCATGAACGTCGCCTCCGGTGACCTGAACGTGCAGGACAACGCGGCCGCTCTGGCAGCTGCGGACGCCAGCGTGGTGTTCGGCAGTGCGTCATCCAACGTGAACGTGAACCAGATGTCGTTCGCGAACGGGTTCTCGAACGACAACGTTCAGAACAACGCCGGCATTAGCGGCAGTGCGTTTTCTGGCGCCTCGGGCAACATCGGCGTGAACGTGGCCGCCGGCAGCGGCAACATGCAGAAGAACAGCCTGGGGGCTGCGACCGGCAATGCTCAGGAAGCCGAGGCTTCGGCTGACAGCACTCAGTTGGCTGCTGGACAAAACATCCGCAACGAGGGCTATGTCGAGCACGACTACGTCGCTCTGTCGAGCGTCAAGAGCCGCCGCGGTGGTGGTCACCATCATGAGCCTGAGGTGGTCTACAACACCAACGACTCCTCGCTCACCGGCAACGCCTTCATGGGCGCCTCCGGCAACATCGGGGTGAACATCGCCGCCGGCAGCGGCAACATGCAGTCCAACAGCCTCTCCCTGGCTGTTGCCTGCCAGTCCTGCCCGCAGTAAGGCGGACAGTCCGCAATCGTGGCGGGGTGCTTTGCACCCCGTCTTTCCAGACGAACGTCAATCGTCCGGAAAGACGTCCCGATTCCATCTTCGGCCGACTGGCCCTGGGAGCAGAGCATGAGTGCAGGCAACAGTGACAGCTTCAAGCGTTTTACGTGCCGATATGGACCGGCACTTTCGCTCGTCACGGCGCTGCTCTTTCTGGCTACCGGCCCGACCTGGGGGGCGACTGTAAAGTTTGGCGCCATCCTTCCGCACGGCCAGATGATGGACAAGCCCGTCATCAGCATGCAGGAGCGGCGCTACCAGAACCTCGTTCGGCAGAAATACGACTTCTCTTGCGGGGCGGCCTCGCTCGCGACACTGCTCCGCTATGCCTACGGCCTGCAACTGGACGAGGAAATCGTGCTCGCCGGCCTGATGGGCGTGGCGGACCAGGAGCAGGTGCGCGCCCGTGGTTTCTCGCTGCTGGAGATGAAGCTCTATCTCGAGCAGCTCGGTTATCGGGGCCGGGGGTATCGGATCGATCTCGAGCGTCTCGAGACGATCAACGTGCCGACGATCGTCCTGATGGACGTCAACGGCTACCACCATTTCGTGGTGCTCCGGCACGCCCGAGACGGGTATGTGCACGTTGCCGATCCGGCTCTCGGCAACCGTCGGTACAGCTTCGAAGAGTTCATCGAGAGCTGGCCCTCGCAAACGGTGTTTGCCGTGATCGGGCCGGGATTCGATCGACACACGGTGCTGCTGGAGTCCACGGACATCCCCAGCAGCGGGGAACTGCATCGTCGGTCGGGAGAAGTGCCCACCGCCGAATTGCTGGATTTCGGATTCAAGCATGCCGATCTGTTCTGAGCCGGCAGCTTTTTGGAGGCGACAGCCATGAACATATACGAAAGAAAATGTCGCGTCGGGCCACGGCCCGGACAAGCGATAAAGAAAACGGCACTGGCCGTTGCGCTGGCTGGTGGTGTGGTCGGTGGAATGATCGCGCTGGCGCCGTCTGCCTGGGCGGCCAACCCGGCGATCGTTTCGCTGACCGACCCGGAGCTGGACACCATGCGCGGCCGGTTCATTGCCGCCGACAACCGGGTGCTCTATTTCGGTGTCGAGATGATCACCCAGTGGCACACCCCTGATGGCGACATGCAGGGCGGGCTGACGATCGGCATCGACCGGGCTCGCGGGACACCGACGGTGAGTTTCCAGCCGACCGTGTCGATCGAGGGCACGCCGCGGGCAAGCGGTTCGGCCGGGCGGGACATCTCCGGCACCGGCGGGGATTCGCGTGGCGTCCGCCAGCAGATCCAGGTGGCGGGCAACGACAATCGCGCGCACAACGGATTCGAGGTGGTGCTGCAACCCTATAACGGTGATAGCGGTCAAGCCACGCAGAGTGGCAACACCGTCCAGGTGCTTCGGCAGGACGGCGCGGTGGTTGCATCGGGCCTGACGGGCAATGGCCAGTCCGCGGGGGTGACCATGCAACTGGGCCAGTCCACGGCGCAGCAGCTCATCCAGGGTCGGGGTGGGGCTAACCAGTTGATTCGCCTGTCCGGGGACGGGCAAATGATCCAGAACCAGCTTAGACTCGTGGTGGGCACGGGCCGGACTCAGACAATGAGCCGACAGGATCTCCATCAGCAGGTGGCCAGGTCGCTGGCGAACCTGCGCGGAAACAATTGAGGGAGCGATCGTTGCCGGCCGATGCCCGGCATGCAAAACGTGTCGGTTAGCGAATGGGTCGTCAGGACTTGGCGAAGATCCCCGTAACGAGGAGTGCTCTCATGGATGTGGAAAACAGGTACCGCCCGATCGGGAAGACAACCGTGTCGATGCTGGCACTGTGTGTCGCGGTCGGGCTTTCTGCCGTTTCACCCGTCTCGTCGGCCAGTGAGGCCGAGGACGTGCAGGCCCTGCGGGCCGAACTGGAGGAACTCAAGCAGCGCTACGTACAGGAGGTGCGACGACTGCGGGAGGTCGATGCCCGCCTGCTGGCCGTACAGGCGCGGATCGAGCAGGCGGAGGAGGCTCCCGACTCTGCCGAAGCCGTCGCCGAGCGCGACCAGCCTGAGCCAGCGGAGCCTGCCCAGGCCGAGGCGCAAGCCCCGTCAGCCGACACCGAGGCTCAGCCTCAGGTGGCACGGACGGAGGCGGACAAGGATCGGGCCACCAAGCGCAGCGTGGACGATCTGTTGCAAAAGGAACACGTGGCCTTCGACCGGCCATTCGTGATCGAGGCCGGGGTCGAATACCGGCGCTACGATCGCAGCCAGTTGACGCTCGACGGCTTCCTTGCCCTGGACGCCATCTTCCTGGGCAACATCGCGGTAAACAACGTCGAAAGCGACACCCTTGAGTACACGATCGCGGCGCGGTATGGAATTAGCCCCCGGTGGAACGTCGGCATTTCCGTGCCCTTCCTGCAACGTCACACCACCTACCAGAAGGGTGGTGCCGGGGGCGCGGCCGGTGCATGGGCGGAGGTGAGCAACACCTCCGACCTGGCCATCGGCGATACCACCATGAATCTCAGCTATCGCCTGCTGCCCGAGACACGGCGCTGGCCGGACGTGGTCCTGACCGGTAGCGTGACTGCCCCAACCGGGCGCGAACCGTACGGGATCGATACGGATATCATCGAGTACGTACAGGATCCCGACAACGAGGACGAGATCCGGCCGACCTTCGCGGTGCCCACGGAACTGGCCACCGGCAACGGCGTGTGGGGCTATGGTCTGTCGGTTTCGGCCGTCAAGACGCTCGACCCGGCACTGCTGTTCGCCAGCCTCGGTTATACCTATTACGGCTCGGACAGTTTCGACGACCTGGATTCGGACCCCGACACCGTGACCCCTGGTGACGTGGACCTGGGCGATTCCTGGCGCTATGGGCTGGGACTTGCCTTTGCGCTGAATGACCGGACCAGCCTCTCGATGGCGTTCTCTCAGGAGTTCACCGACCAGGCGAAGGTCCGCTACGAGGGGGAAAGCTGGGATTCCCTCATCGGCAGTGACGCGAGTTCCGCCATGTTTGATCTGGGCTTGACCTATGCCTTGTCCCCGAAAAGCACGATCGTCACCACGCTCGGTATCGGTCTGACGCAGGATGCGCCCGACTTCTCGATAGGGGTCCGGGTTCCCTATCAACTCTGAATTGCTTGTTCCTCTCCTTGGTGCCTACGCCGCCCTCCGGGCGGCGGTTTTTTGGGTATAGTCAACATTTCATCAGTGGAATCCGGCCATGGAAGATTTCCGTTCCTGGTACTGGCTCGAGACCGTGATCGACCTGGGAGGCCTCAAGCCGGCCTCCGAGCGACTGCATCGCACCCCGTCGACGATCAGCCACGCGATCAAGCAGCTCGAACGCCGCATCGGCGTGACGCTGGTCGAGACCCGAGCCCGCCGTATCCGGCTGACCGAGGCCGGCAGCATCTTGCTCGAGCACATGCGCCCGCTGATACGCGAACTCGAGGGTGTCGATGGCGTGATCGAGCAGCTACGGGATGGCGGGACGGCCGTGATCCGTCTGGCGGTCGACCAGGTCTACCCGCATGACCGGCTCATGCGCGCGTTGGAACGGTTCTCTCGCGAGCACCTGCACACGCGGATCGAGTTGCACGAGACGGTGCTGGGTGGCGGTCCCGCCATGTTCCAGGAAGGGGAGGTCGGAATCTACCTGGGGCTCGAGGAGGTGCCGGATTATGTCGGCCGGCAGTTCGGGAGAATCCGCTTCGTTCCCTGTGCCGGTCCATCCCACTCCTTGGTCGACCGAGCGGCCTCACTCGGGGAAGGTGAGGTGCTGCCGGAGGCGCAACTGCGGCAATTCCGGCAGGTGGTGCTGCGCGATTCGCATCCGGAGCGTAGCGCCAATGCCGGCTGGCTGGGGGCGGCACAGCGGCTCACCGTCGACCACCTGCACACGGCCGAGGAACTGATCCGTTCGGGACTGGGGTTCGGCTGGCTGCCCGAGTATCACGTTCGTGCGGAGAACGAGCTGATTTCCATCCCGGTCGAGCCCAGCCTGTGCCTCGAGACGATGATGATGCTCTATCACCAGCGAGAATTTCAGGCCGACCCGGCCCATCGGTGCATGATCCAGGCCCTGATCGACACGGCGGTCGATTGACGCGTCAGCGCGTCGGAGGCGACGGAGCGACTCAGGCCGCCTTTGCGGCGGCCAGCTTGCGGATCTTCTCGACCATGTTCACCAGGCCGGTGGCCCGGTTGGCGGACAGGTGCGCACCAAGGCCGAGTTCGTCGATGAAACGGTCGTCGGTAGCCAGGATCTCCCCGGCCGTGCGGTCGGAGTAGATGCGAAAGAGCAGGGCGATGAGTCCGTTGACGATCATCGCGTCACTGGTGCCATACAGCTTCAGCCGGTCACCGTCCCACTCGTAGTCGAACCAGACCTGCGACTGGCAGCCGTGGAACTTGTGTTCCTCGTCCTGCTTTTCCGGCGGGAACGGCGGCATCTGCCGCCCCATGTCCATGATGTACTGGTAGCGCTCGGTCCAGTCGCCGAGAAAGGCGAACTCGTCCTTCAGTGCCTGGATTTCGGCGTCGATCGTGGGCGCCTTGTCGGCCATGGGGCGGAACCTCCGGGAAACGGTGGGTGCGGAATCAATCCTCGTCGCGGACGGTAAAGCTCTCGCCGCAGCCGCAGCTGTCCTCGACGTTGGGATTGTTCACGTGAAGCATGCGGGTGAGGCCTTCGACCACGTAGTCCAGCGTCGAACCGCGAATGGCGGGGAAGCTGGCCTCGTCGGTGATGATGGGCACGCCATCGCAGTCGAACCAGAGATCGTCGTCGTGGATCTCGCGGGCGGCATCCATGACGTAGGCGAACCCCGAGCAGCCTGACTTCTTGATGCCCAGGCGCAGGCCGAGTGCGGAATCGTCACCGGCGAAAGTGCGCTCGAGGTGACCTCGGGCCGCCTCGGTCATGGACAACTGCTGGTCAACCGGCAGGGCAGCCGCACGGGCGCGCGCCGCCTCGATCTGTTCCGGGTCGACCGGCGTGGCGGTATCGCTGACGGGTTGGGCGCTGTGTACTTCGGCGGTCATGTTGATTCTCCCGCGTCAATGGCCTCAGCCGGCCGCTCGGGGCTGGCTGGAGACGTAGATGGTGTCGTTCTCGACCCGCACATCGTAGCAGTCGATCGGCTCGTAGGCCGGTGCCGAGAGCGCCTCGCCGTCGCGCAGGCAGAACTCGGCGTTGTGCCACGGGCAGGTGATGATGTCGCCGTCGATGGGCCCGTCCGAGATCGGCAGAGCCTGGTGGCTGCACTCGTCGATAACGGCGAGGATCACGCCGTCGGCGTTGACCACCAGGATGTCGTCGTCCGGCCCCTCCACGACACGGCGCTCGCCGGGGGCGAGCTCGCGTGTCTCGCAGACGCGGATCCAGTTTTCGTCGAGGGGTTCGCTCACGGTTTTTCTCGTAAAGGTTTGATTTCAGAAGGCCGGGTTTGTTCCGAACCGGCTCAGAACATGCCGGTGGCCAGGCGCGCCTCTTCCGACATCATCTCCTTGCTCCAGGGCGGATCGAAGACCAGCTCGACGGCAGCCTCCTCGACGGTGGGGATTTCCATGATCCGCTGATGGGCATCCGAGGCGATCACCCCGCCCATGCCGCAACCCGGCGCGGTCAGGGTCATGTCCACTTCGACCCGTCGGCCCGAGACCGGCAGGCTTTCGACCTTGACCTTGTACACCAGGCCGAGATCCACGATGTTGATCGGTATTTCCGGGTCGAACACGCCGCGCAGCTGTTCCCAGACCATCTCCTCGACCTCCTTGTCCGAGGCGTTTTCCGGCAGTTTCGGCTGCGGGGGCGGCTCCTTGCCG
>NZ_JAWLBP010000015.1:0-3498 GCF_041687595.1 Guyparkeria sp.
GCCCTGGACCAGGCGGTTGTCGGGATCCCAGACGATATGCTCGTCCCGGCTTTCGGTGGCGGTGTCCAGCTCGATGTCACGACCGGCGGCCAGGGTGGTCGACCCGCCTTTGCCTGCGTGGGTAATCTCGGCCGCCTGCAGGCGGATGTCGCGTCCGGCGGTGACTGACAGCACGCCATCGTTGCCGGTGACGCCGAGCCGGCCTCGGTCGACGACCTGGTCGCGTGCAAAGTCGCTGGCGCCGACACGGTTCTCGCCCTGGCGGGTGTCGGCTTCGAGGGTGATGTCGCGCCCCGCGGCCAGTGACAGGGCCTTTTGTCCGCGGATTTCGCCGCCGCGCTGGTGGATGTCGTTACCGGCGTCGAGGGCGGACCATGCCGCCTCGATTGTCCCGCCGATGTTCTCGATGTCCCCGGCCGCGAGCGAGAGTGCTTCGCCGGCTGCAAGCCGACCACTGTTGTGCACGGTGCCGGCGACGGACAGGTCGAGGTTCCTTGCCGCGATCAGGCCGTGGCTGCCACCGGATTGGGCCGGTTCGTCCGCCAGGTACAGGCGCGGGACGAGAACAAGTACGGTCTCCCCATCGACGGTGACGGTCTGTTCCTCCAGCCAGACGATATCGGCCGTGAGCCGCTCGAGCTGTTCGGCGGTCAGGCGCACGCCGGGGGCGAGGTCCAGGTCCTCCCCGAAGGCGATGCCGGCGTCGATCAGTGCGCGGAACTGCGCCTCGTCGTCGGCAAACCCGTCGAGGTATCGTTGGCCGGTGCGCTCGATGACCTGTTGCCGGACCAGCGCCTGCTCGTGGAAGCCGTCGCCGAGGCGTTTCTGCGTGTAGGCCGGATCTCGAGTCAGCGCGTCGAGCATGGCGTCCGAGCCGAACCAATCGCCGCCACCGGCGAACTGCGGATCGATTCCGACCAGCGGAACGTCGGGGCTCTCGGTGCGCACCTGGTAGAGGCTCGCTTTCGGTATCGCCGGGATGCCGTCGAGGACCTTGCCGTCGCCTCGCTCGGGGACGGTGGGAGCCGTCGACGAGCGGCCGGCGTGCTCGTCGAAAACCACGGTGGGCAGGTCATATGGCGCGCTGTATTCCGGGGCGGGATTGTAGTCCGTGGTGCCGTGCCATTCGCGGCAGTGATCCGAGCCGAACATCCCGCAGGCCTCCACGGTAGTGAACCTGGCGGTTCCCTCGCGGTAGGTGATGTCCTGTCCCTGCGTGGCGCGGTTCTCGAGGCGATCCACGTCGGCGGCCAGATCGTCCCCGGCAACGATCTGGCTGTCGACATTGAGCAGTTCTTCGCCACTGATGTGCATGTCGCCGCCCGAGCGGAGAGTCGCCGGATGGCTCTCGATCACCTGCGTGCGCGAGGTGGTCGAAGTCACCTGGAACCAGGTGAAATCGGAGATCTCGTAGGGATATCCCTTGCAGAAGACGTTCTCGTGGTAGAGGTTCGTGCAGTCGGCCTGATCGAAGGTGCGCTCGGACCCGCGCAGCCGGATATAGGACTCCTGGACCGGTTCTTCATCCACTTGCTTGGTGACCAGGCCTGCATTGCGGTTGACGATCCGTGACGCATCGATGGCGAGATCGCCGAAGGCCTCGATGGTCGCGTCCTCGTTTAGAAGGCGGCGGGACGTGTCGCCCTCGTGACCCTCGATCACCATGTCGCCACCGCTCAATATAAGGGCGTCATCCCGGTTCACGATCTCGTCGGCGGCCAGCTGCAGGGCTTCACGGGCGGCGATGCTGGCGGCCGAGTCGTTGCCCCCTGCATTAACCAGCCGGGAGGCCGTGACCGACAGGGAGCCGCCGTAGAGTCGGCCGGTGGGGTGATTCACCAGGGTTCCAGTCTCGAGCTCGGCCAGGCCACCGTCGATCAGGCCGAAATTGTCGATGGTGTCCCGAACCGACAGATGCAGTTCGCTGGCCTCGATCGTGCCGTCATTTGCATTGCGGGCCGAGCGGCTCTTGATGGCGGCCAGCTCGGTTGCGGCAATGCTGCCGTGATTGCCCAGGTTGCCGTCTATCTCCAGCTGCAGGCTGCCGCCGGCAGCCATCTCGCCCTCGTGGCGGTAACTGCCCCCAACCGCGACGGAGAGGTCTCCCGCCGACAGCCACTGGCCGTGACCGTGCATGACCGACGAGGTGACGGAAAGCCGTTTTCCGGCGAAAAGGCGGCCGCCATCGTTTGCCATCGTCCCGGCCCGCAGGTCCAGGTGTTGTCCGACGAGCACGTCGCCAGCACTGTTGTCGACCTGGTCTGCCGAAAGGGTTGCACTAATTGACGACTGGATGCTGCCGTTGCCGTTGTCCAGCATGGTTTCGGCTGTTGCCTCGATGTGGTCCCTGGCCGTGATCTCGCCCCGGTTGCCAATGACGTCCCCGGAGAGCCGCATCGACCCGATGGTGCTGACACGTCCACCCCGGTTGTTCAACTCGTCTCGGGCCTGAACCTCGAGTGCCTCGTTGGCGTGGATCTCGCCGTGGTTGTCGATATCCCGTGCCGTGAGGTGCAGCGGCCCCCCGTCGGCGATGATGCTGTGGTGATTGGTCAGTCGGCCGGAGCTGTCGATTGCCAGGTTCTTGCCGGCGTGGATGTTTCCCTCGTTGCTCACGTCTCGAGCATTCAGGTCAAGAGACCCCCCTGTGACGATGCTCCCCTCGCGATTGACCAGGCCGCCGCTGCTGTCGATCTCGATGTCATCGTCCGCCTGTACCAGTCCCTGGTTGACGAGTTCCGACGTCTCGATCGAGGCCGGGCCTCCCGAGCGCAGGTTCCCCCTGTTTACCAGTCGACCGTCGGCATGGAGTTCGAGGCCGCCGCTCCCGGTGATGGCCTCGCCGGCGTGGTTGACTCCAACGCCTCTCTCGTTGGCCACCAGGCGGATCTTGTTCGCGTACATGCCCCCGAGGCGGGCGGTGTCGATGCTCCATGCCGGGGCCGGCGTGTCCGGAGTCATCGACTCGACGAGTGCGCCGGCGCGGTCGAAACGGCCCGTGCCTGTCGTGACGTCGAGACGGTCGGCCCAGATGCCGGCGTTGATCTCGATCGAGCGGGCGAGCAGGTCGGCCTCGGCGGTCCGGCTGGCGTCCATGCCGTCACCCTCGATGCGGATGCGTCCGTCGCGCACGTCCAGGCCGGTCCAGCGGCCCTCGTCGAAACGAGGCCGGCCGGTGGTCAGCATGGCCCGGTCCGCGTTGATAAAGCCGCAGCCGTTGCAGGTGATGCCGGCGGGATTGGCGATGACGAGGTCAGCGGGATCGCCGCCGATCTCCAGGTAGCCGGCGAGCTGGCTGGGCGAGGCGCTGCGTATCTCGTTGAGGATCAGGTCGGCCGTGCCCGAGGCGAGCGCCGGGTTGGCGCCGATCTGGCCGGCTAGCGTCGTCGCGCTGGTGGTGCGGCCGTTGTTGAACACGACCCCGCGCTCGTCGACGTCGAGCTGCCGGTAGACGTTGTGCGAGACGCCGTCGGCGCCGGGCGTGGTGATCTCGACCAC
>NZ_JAWLBP010000015.1:3598-35415 GCF_041687595.1 Guyparkeria sp.
GCGGCCGTTGTTGAACACGACCCCGCGCTCGTCGACGTCGAGCTGCCGGTAGACGTTGTGCGAGACGCCGTCGGCGCCGGGCGTGGTGATCTCGACCACGGGTGTGCCGTTGCCGGCTTCGTGGATGCTGGGGCGATTCTCGCCACGGGCTTCAGGGTGCGAGCGGATCTCGCTGGCATCCAGTGGCATGGCGGCGAGTGCGGTGGCGATCAATACGGCCAAACGTCGCGGCGAGCGATTTCGGTAGGCGTGTGTCATGACATGTCCCTGTCCGTGCGCGGCATGGATTCAGAAATGGATGCCGGCGTGAAAACCGGCCTGCAAGCCGGGGTCCGGGTAGGCGGCGGGCCGGTCCACGGCCCGTGCCGCCCAGGCGTCGATCCAGGTGTTCCTCCAGCGCCACTGCAGGCCGAAGGCGGCGCCGATCAGGTGACGCCCGGGTAGTTCGTCGGTTGACGGGCCGTCGACTCGCCCGGTATCCAGCGCGAGGTAGGGGTGCAGCGGGCCGGGGAGCTCGAGGTGCAGTTCGTTGCGGAAGTAGGCACCGCGATCGCCGCTGAGCAGCAGCTCTCCGCCGAAGCCGCGCACCGAATGGCGGCTGCCGATGGCGAAGCGGTCCTGCGGGATCAGGCGCGTGTGGTTGAGCTGGCCGCGCACCTGTCCGCGGTAGCGCAGGGCCTGATCGCCGAGGACGAACGGCGTGTCCAGTCGGGCGTGGATCGAGGTGATGTGCGGTCGGGCGGTGCCTTCGCCGAAGGCCTCCTCCGGGGCTGGTTGCGCATCGAGCATGCCCGTACCCCACCGGTGGCTCAGCGACAGGTCGAGCGTCGCCGGGCCGAGGAAATGCCGGTGTTCGATTCCGGCCGTGTACCCGGCCATGCGACGGTCCTGTACGGTGATGCGGGTCTCGTCGATCGCGTTATCGTAGGTCTGCAGCCAGGCCGTTGCCGTCAGGCGGGTGCGGCCGACCTTGGAACGATGGACCACCCGGGAAATGGCCAACTCGCGCCGCTCGCCTTGGCCGCTGTAGCGGTAGTCACGATCGAGGCCGGCGATCGTCTGGTAATACTCGAAGCGGCTGGCGGTGGCGCCGAATCGCCAGTGACCAAGAGGTGCGGAGTAGTGCAGCGTGCGGGACTCGGTGTGCCCGGGACGCTCGCCGTCGTCGAGCCCGAGGTTGCGGGTGAGGCTGGCGTAGAGCAGCCCGTTGAGGCCGAACAGGTGATCGCCGAAGACGGTCGCGGTGCCGAGAAACCGACCCGTATCGCGGCTGCCGGAATCGTCGATGGAGAGTGACAGCCGCAACGGGAAGTCCTGCTGCCAGTCGACCACCACGTCGCTTTCCCCGGGCGCCTCGCCGGGTTCGATGGCAATGTCCGCGTTCACGCTGGGCAGGCGCTCGAGATTCTCCAGGCCTTGCTCGATATCGCGCAGGTTGAGCAGTCCGTCCGGGCGGACCGGGAACGCCGGGCCGGGCCGGGCCCGTTCGCCGGATCCTGGACTGACGCGGAGCTCGCCGATCCGGCCGGGGAGGATGGCCAGTTCGAGTGTGCCGTCGTCGAGATCCTGGGGTGGCGCGTTCACGCGGCTGGTGATCAGCCCCGCGTCGATCAACTGCTGCTGGACCTCGCGCAGGATGGCGCGAATGCCTTGCTTGCCGAGGCAGTGCGATACCTGCCAATCGAGCCGGGTGAGCGCATCACCGAGGGCGCGCTCGAATACCGGCCGTGAATCACCGACAAGTCGTATCCGGTCGATCTCGACGCAGGGCGTTTCCCGGCGGGGGAGACGGGGCGCGGGGCGTGTCTCTTTCGAGAGGCGCACGTCCGGTGCTGCCTCGAGGCGCTCGCGCTGGTCGAGCAGGCGCTCCTGTTGCAGGAGTTCCTGGTCCGGGGATGATGGGCTGGCGTCTGCCGTGACTATCCCGGGCAGCAGAAAGGCGATCCAAGCCATCCGTCGGCCCGGCCACCAGGCAGGTGTCCGGTGGTTCAACATCTTTCTCTTCCTTGAGAAACCGTTTGTTGTGTTTATGCAGATACGCTAATGGACGGGCTGTCCGACTGTCAACGCCCTATCTCCCGTCCCGTCGCGCGGGTTTGTCGCGTCGGGCAAACCCGACATAATGCGTTCTGGTGCCGCGGGCGAGTGGTTCCAGTTGACGTTCCGACCCTCCGCTGCCTGCTGGCCGTGGCGGGCCACGAAACAATCGAGACTTCCCGCATATGCAAGATGGTGACGTGATCGCCTCGGTGGACCTGGGGTCCAACAGTTTTCACATGCTGGTGGCCCGGGTGGAGGCCGGGCAGTTGCAGGTGATCGACCGGATGAAGGAGATGGTGCGGCTGGCCGGCGGGCTGGACGAGAACGGCTATCTCTCCAGCGCGGCGATCGAGCGCGGGCTGGACTGCCTGCGCCGGTTTGGCCAGCGGCTCGCCGGCATGCGCCGGGGGCGGGTGCGGATCGTGGGGACGAACACCCTGCGAGCGGCGAAGAACGGGTCGACCTTCATTCGCCGGGCGCAGCACGCCATCGGTCACCCGATCGAGATCATCGGCGGGCGCGAGGAGGCGCGGCTGGTGTACCTCGGCGTGGCGCACAGCGACGTGCCGGTCGACGGGCGGCGGCTGGTCATCGACATCGGCGGCGGCTCGACCGAGCTGATCATCGGCGAGGGATTCGATCCGGTGCGCATGGAAAGCGTGCCGCTGGGCTGCGTGCGCCTGACCAACGATCATTTTCACGATGGCAAGTACGACAAGACCCGCATGCTCAAGGCCGAGCGTCGCGCCGAGCTGGAGCTGATGAGCTACCAGCGCGCCTATCGCAAGATGGGCTGGGCCCGGGCGGTGGGCAGCAGCGGCACGGCGCGCTCGCTGGCGACCGTGGCCGAGGCCAACGGCTGGGACGACGGCAGCCTGACGATCTCGGGGCTGGACGCCATCCGCCGGGCGGTGCTCAAGGCCGGCAGCCTCGACAAGCTTTCGCTCGACGGGTTGTCCGACGACCGCAAGCCGGTTTTCGTCGGCGGGCTGGTGGCCATGCGGGCGATCTTCGAGGCGCTGGGCATCGAGCGCATGGCGATCTCCGACGGCGCCCTGCGCGAGGGGCTGATCTACGACTGGATCGAGCGCGAGTCGTTCGACGACGTGCGCGACCTGACCGTCGGGCGCCTGCAGCGGATGTTCAACGTGGATGCCGGTCACGCGACCCGCGTGGCCGACACCGCCGCCTACCTGTGGCGGCAGGTGGAGGCCGACTGGGGTGCCGGCGACGACGACACGGCCGAATCCCTCCCGCTGGGTGTCTGGCTGGACGTTGCGGCCCGGCTGCACGAGGTGGGGCTTGCCATCTCGCACTCCGGCTATCACCACCACGGGGCGTACGTGCTGGAGAACGCCGACATGCCGGGACTGACGCGGCTGGCGCAGGCCGCGGTCTCCTCGCTGGTCCATGCCCATCGGCGCAAGTTCAAGGCCGCGCGCTTCGACCCGCTCGACGAGGAGATGAAGCCGCTGGTGCAGCGCCTGGCGGTCATTCTTCGCCTGGCCGTGCTGTTCCACCGCGATCGCGGCCACGGGGCGGCTCCCGAGGCCATCACGCTTCGGGCGCAGGGCAAGCGCCTGGAGCTGTCCTTTGCCGAGGGCTGGCTGGAGGCCCATCCGCTGACGGTGGCGGACCTCGAGCGCGAGCAGGGCTACATCGCCAACGGCGGTTTCGAGCTCGCGTTCGACTGACGGCGCTGCTCCCGCTCGGGGGCCGACCGGGCGAGCGCGATGGACTATGCTTCGGGTCTACACCCGAACCCGAGGAGCCAAGGAATGAACCTGTCCTTCCCGAGGCCGGTCGCCGCCGGCCGGATTTTCGAACGGCTGGCCAACCGTGCCAGACATCTCGTGCCGGTCGTCATGGCCGCCATGCTGGCAGTGCTGATGGTCGCGCCGAGCGCGCAGGCCGACGACACCCAGCGCGTGGTCTACCACGTCGACTTCGCCGACCCGACGCGCTATTCCGCCACGCTCACCTCGATCAACAACCTGGTCAACGACTCCGAGCAGAAGCTGCTCGACTGGGACGTGCACCTGGTGCTGGTCGGTTTCGGCATCCGGTTTGCCACCGACGATCCGCTGGAGGGCACGCCCTACGCGGCGGACGAGGCGCTCGAGGAACGGCGCTCGGAGCTGGCCGGCCGCCTGCAGACGCTGATGAACGTGCGTGACGTGAAGGTCCACCTCTGCGATATCACCCGCAACGAGATCGGCCTGTCCGAGGACAAGCTCTACGACGGCATCGGGCTGGTGGGTTCGGGCGTGGCGAAGATCGCCGATCTCCAGCGCGAGGGCTATGCCTACCTGAAGATCCAGTGATCGCCGCCATCCGAGAGCCACGCGAGTCGTGGCGGTGATTCGTTGAAAACGGCCCCGGGATCTCCCGGGGCCGTTTCATTTCATTCGGTGACCGGTGCCGGTCAGCTGCCGCTGCGGACGCCGGCGACCCGGGCCGTCCGGTCGGTCGTGGCGGCGGTCGGTGCGGCTCCCGGGTGGGGGGCGACCTCGATGATCTCGGCGTCCTCGTTGAAGTGCACGGTCACGATGCGCTCGCGTTCGATGTTCTCGGCCTCCTGCGGGGTGATGCCGAAGTGGCGCGCCAGTTCGCGCGTGCCGATCGGGGGCGGGGCGTGACGCCGCTCGCGGTTGTTGAAACGCAGCCAGTTGTAGCCCGCCCACCCCATGAAGATGATGCCGGCGGCGGCGATGACGAGCGCGTAGACCTGAACGGCCTTCAGGGTGCCCATGGGATCGTCGAGGATGTAACGCTGGAAGAGTTCGACGCCCAGCACCCAGCCGATCAGGGCGATCAGCGGGGTGAACAGGTAGATCCAGATCGCCCAGCCGATCAGGCTGATGACCTGGCCGACGCGGCGCTTGCCGGTCGCCTCGAGGTCGTTGCGTTCGATGACGTCGGGGAGGCGGGGACGGGAATGCTTCATGGCCTCAGTCCTCCTCGGGCGGGCGCAGGCCGCGGTCCGGGCTGATCCAGCGGGCCCGCTCGCCCGAGCGTTTCAGGATGGCGCGCGGCACGGCCACCACGGTGGTCGCCATCGACAGCAGCCAGAAGGCCAGCGGGTACCAGATCACCCAGAAGTAGTTGCGGAAGAACCGCCGGTCGGCCTCGTAGCGGCGGTCGATCATCAGGCTGACGAAGAACTGCAGCAGGGCGGTGAGCCCCAGGATCACGCCGGCCCACTGCGGGATGATCCCCGGGGTGCTCCAGCCGGCCGGCAGGCCGACGAACAGCCCGACCAGGTAGATCACCAGCACCGCGAACATGGCGTAGGCCCAGAGGATGCTGACGATGTATTCCAGCGCCACCGCCCACAGCCGCCGCTTGGTCCAGTGGAGCAGGTCGGTGGTGTGTCGCAGTACCGTCTCCACGCCGCCCTGGGCCCAGCGCAGGCGCTGGCGCCACAGCCCGCGCAGCGTTTCCGGCATGTAGATGTAGCACAGGGCGTTGGGCTCGTAGCGGATGTCCCAGTGGTCCAGTTGCAGGCGCCAGGAGATGTCGATGTCCTCGGTGACCATGTCGCTGCTCCAGTAGCCGACCCGGTCCAGTGCGGTGCGGCGGAAGCCGGCGATCACGCCCGACACGGTGAAGATGCGGCCGTAGACGCGCTGGGCGCGCTTGATCAGGCCGATGGTCGCGGAGAACTCGCCTACCTGCAGCTTGCCCAGCAGGGTGCTGCGGTTGAGGATGCGTGGATTGCCGGTGACCGCCCCGACGCGCGGGCCCGATGCCAGGTGGAACATCATCCAGGCCACCGCCTTCGGGTGGAGCAGGGCGTCGCCGTCGATGCCGATCAGGAACTCGTGCTTCGCGGCCAGCGCCCCGGTGCGCAGTGCGATCGCCTTGCCCTGGTTGGTGGCCAGGTGCACCACCCGCAGCCGAGGGTAGTGCTCGGTGAGTTCCTCGAGGATGCGGCCGGTCTCGTCGTTGCTGCCGTCGTTGACCGCGATGATCTCGAAATCCGGGTACTCGCTGGCATGCGCGTAGTGGATGGTGTCCCGGATGTCCGGCGCCTCGTCGAAGCAGGGGATGATGATGCTGCAGGGCGGCGTGCGGTCGGTCTGCGGCGGGTGCTCGGGGTCGGAGCCGTTGGTGCTCTCCCAGTGGAAGTAGTACCAGATGCCGCCGATGATCCACACCCAGGCCATGATCAGCGGGTAGAAGAAGACGAAATCCAGCAGCCAGTCGATGTTCATGCCGTCGATCTCCTATCGCCGGTGCGGGAAGGCGTTGAGTGACAGGCCCTCGCGGGTGGGGCCGAGGCGCGGACGATCATTGAGGAAATCGTCCGGGTAGTAGGCGAGCCCCAGCACGCCGCGCCGGACGAGCTGCTCCATCCAGTCGCGCAGGGTCTCGGCCTCGATCCAGCGGCCCTCACCCCGCCAGTCGCGCGCCTGGAGCTCGAAGACCACACCGTCGAAGCCGCCTGCCTGCGCCTCGACCGCGTCGGCGAGCTCGTCCAGCCAGACGTCCGCCGGCAGTTCGGTGCCGTCGAGCCATGGCATGGCCATGATGGCCACCTCGTCGTAGGCATCGAGGAAGGCGGGCAGGGACTGGGCGAAGCGTGCCTCGGCCCCGGGGTCGAGGACCACCCGGGCGTAGAGGTTGCGCGCGGTGCGGAAGTCGTTCGAAAGGTCGACGTGGTACTCGAGCCGCTCGATGGCCACGCGACCGAAATCGATCAGGGCGCGGGTCTTCGCCTCCGGAGAAAGCCGGCAGTCGGCCAGTGACTCGTCCCTGCCCGGCCAGCGGGCCTCGGGGCGGCAGGCGCTGGCGTCCTCGTCCTCGGCGAGATAGGCGTCGTCGTGGATCAGAACCCCGGCGATGCCGCTGGCGGCTCGCCCCAGGTCGGCGTATATGTCGCCGACGATCTCGGCCGACTCCGGCAGGAACGGGCTCATCCGCCGGTAGTCGCGCGTCGAGGGCACGGCGTGCCCCTCGGCGTCGAGATGCGTGACCGACAGCCTCTGCTTTTGCTCCGTATCCGGCAGGTCGAAGGCGAGCAGCGGCATCCAGGCGTAGACACGCACGCCGGCCCGGGTGCGCAGCTGCCAGGCCGCGCGGTTGAACAGGTCGGCCCGCATCGGCAGGTGACGGCTGGGGAAGTAGAGGGCGTCGGCGTTGCCGTCGCCGTCCGGGTCGGCGAAGGCCTGCAGGTAGACGCTTTTGACCTGCATCGCCTTGATGCGGTCGAGCAGCACCCCGAGGTTGGCGTTGGCCTGATCGGGGTCCGGGTCGTAAATGTAGTCGAGGTCGACGTGTACGGCGCGCTGCGGCGAGGGGGCGTTGACCGGCTGGTCGTCGGCCGCCCGGGCCTCGCCGGCGATGGCTACCGGGGGCGGGTCGTCGGTGATCAGCAGGCGCGAGAAGCCTGCTGCCCCCGGGTGGTTGATCGGCGTGCCGCCCAGCGAGAACGACCAGGGCATCCCCACTTCGGCGGCGATGGCGTCGACTTCGCGGCTGTGGGCGCCGTACGGCCAGACGATCGCCCGCGGGCTGCGGCCGGTGATCGACTCGATGGCATCGCGGCTCTGCCGCAGGTCGTCGCGGATGCGCTGGCGGAAGGCCGCATCGCTCTCGTATTCCCCGGTCTCGGGGTCGAGCCGGCGCGTGATCGCCGCCGGCTGCTCGTTGCCCTGCGGGTTGGCGAGCACCCCGCGGTGGAGGTCGTGGCTGTGGCTGGCGAACTCGATCAGCCCGGAGGCCTGCATCTCGCGGACCTGCCCGGGGGTGAGGAAGCCGTCGGCTCCCAGCGGGCGATCGTTGTAGGCGACCGTCCCCGGCGGCAGGGGTTCGTCCGCGTCGGCGAAGGTCTCGGAGGCATAGTCGGCCGTATCGCCCGCCCATACGGTCTCCAGCCAGCCCGTCTGCAGGGCGAACAGCGCCGGGTAGTCGTAGGCCTGCAGCAACGGGAAGACGTGGCTGTACAGGCTGGCGAGACCGTCGTCGAAGGTCAGCAGCACCGCATTTTCCGGCAGCGGCCGGCCGCCCTCGCGCGCATCGACGATCTGCTGCAGCGAGACGGGCTGCCAGTCGTTCGCCCGCATCCAGTCGAACCATGCCACCAGCCGGCGGGTGCTGACGGCGTAGGGATCCGCGTCGCGTCCGCCCACCACGTCGTCACGGACATCGTGGTAGCAGACGGCCATGAATTGCCCGTCCGGGACCGCCGGGGGGCTGGCGAGCGCCGCGCCACCGGCGAGAAGGGAGGCAATGAGAACAACGAGGTGCCGCATCAGAACACTCCTTCCAGGCCGAAGGTGCCGTAGAGGCGGCGTTCACGCTCGCCGTCGTATGCCGTGCTGGTCCAGCCGACCCCGTAGCGCACCGCCCAGCGGCGGTTGATGTCCCAGCGGTGCTCGTAGCGCAACTCGACGATCGGGTGGCTGCCGAAATCGGTCTGGTAGCCGAGCCCGCTGGCGGCGTGGAAGTGCTGGGTGAAGGCGCGCTCGTAGCGGCGCCAGGTGATCCAGTCGTGGTCGAGGCGCACCGTGGCGCTGCCGCTGTTTTCCGGGTTGTAGTAGGGGCCGCCCGGTTCGCTGTTGTGCTGGGCGTAGAGGTCGGCGCCGGCCTCGGTCAGGTGATGGGCCGAGGCGAACAGGCGACGGGTCACCCCGGTGCCCGCCTGGACACGGCGGTTGCCGTCATCGATCGAGAGCAGTCCGGTCGTGGCGTAGGCGGACAGCGACTCGCTGGCGCGCCAGTCGAGCGAGGCCGCGGCCGACCAGCCGGTCAGGCCCGCCTCGGCGGCACGCAACGGGGTCTCCAGCGAGTGGCTATCGGCCTCGATGCCGATGCGCCAGTGGTCGTCCAGCCACTGCGACCAGCCGGCGGCGATGCCGGTCTCCGCCTCGCCCAGCCGGTTGCGGTCGACCCGCAGCCAGGCGCGTTGGCGGTGGGCGGCCCATTCCACGCCCGCCCCGATCCGGTCATGCCGGCCCTCGGTATCGTCGAAGGTGGCGGTCTCTCGACGGTGCTCGACGAAGGCGCGCAGGTCCCGGTCCGACCACGGCGAGTTCAGGCGGGTGCGCCAGCTCCGGTCGCGGTCGCCCGAGATCGCCCCGGCACCGCCGCGGGTACGGCCGACCGTCACCTCGCTCTCGATGGAGGCGCGGTCGCGGTCGGCCAGTTCCTCGACCTGCCGACGCACGCTCGCATCGCGGGGGAAGTCGGTCGTCAGGCGTTCGAGCTCTTCCTCCCAGGCATCGAAGTGTTCGAGGTCGCGGGCGTTGGCTGCACGGTTGAGCCGCGTGTCGAGTGCCTCGGGCGCCCAGGCCGCCGCGATGGACGTGATGGCGTCGGCGCGCTCGGGCCAGCCGCGCCAGCGCGCGATCCTGGCCCGGGTGTTGCGCAGTCCGGCGTGGGCCGGGGCCTGCTCTACCAGATCGCCGCTCGATCGCCAGGCATTGGCGTCCTGCCGACGGTAGGCGGCGTCGTGGACCAGGAGCTGGTCGACGTCGACGCGTTCCCAGTTTGCCACCGGTTCACGTCCCTCCCCGGCGGGCAGCCAGGCGGGTGTTTCGCGGTCGGCCCGGGCGAGAATGTCGCCCGCGGCGTCGTAGTCCTCCAGCGCGATGTGCGTGTAGTAGAGCGCGATCAGCAGCGGCAGGTCCGCCGGCCGGTCGGCCGGCAGCAGGGACTCGTACAACGGCAGGGCCGCCTCGGGGCGCCTCTCGGCGAGGTAGGCGTCGGCCGCCGCCCGGCGGGCGAAGGGTGGCCGGCTGGCGGCCGGCGGCAGGGCCTCCCAGGCCGCCACGGCCTCGGGCATCCGCTCGAGTTCGCGCAGCAGGGCGACGCGGTCGTGGGCGGCCCGCTGGTGCTGGGGGTGGTCGCTCGGCGTGCGGTCGAGAAAGTCCTCCAGCCGTTCGAGCGCGTCGACGAGGGGCGCGCGGGCCTCGTGGGGGCGACCGTCGGTCAGCAACCGGTCGTGTCGGTCCATCGCCTGGCGGATTTCCGCGGCGATCGCGTCGGCCTCGATCTGCCAGCGGATGTCCTCTTCGAGCAGGGCCGGCTCCGCTCGGACGCCGGCCAACGCCCGCTCCGCGGCGCCAAGCTGCCAGAGGGCGAGGAGCTGTTCCTGCCGCGCCAGGCGGTGGTCCGGGTCGAGGTCGCGGGCACGGTTCGCCAGCGCCAGGCCGTCGCGCGGTCGGCCGGCCAGTCGCATCCCGTAGGCCATGAGCGCCAGGTCCTCGGCCGAGTCGGGCAGCGGGTCGATCGTCTCCAACGCGGTGATCGCGGCGGGGGTATCGCCTGACTCGGCAAGGACGACCCCGTGGAGCACGCGGGCGGAGGTGCCCAGGCGATGGCGCGAGGCGTCGAGTACAAGGGCGGCTCGTTCGAACTGCCCGGCGTCGCGCAGCGCGCCGGCCCAACTGACGTGGGCGTAGTCCGGTACGTCGGTCGGGCGCAGGCCGGTGGTGCGACGGACGATGGCGTCGTTCTCGCCGGCCTGGCGCCAGAGGATGATCAGGTCGGCGAGGATCCTCGGTCGGTCGGGGTGGCGGGCGTCGAGTGCCTGCAGTCGCTCGAGCCCCTCGTCGAGTTGTCCCTCGCCGGCCAGGGCGACCGCCTCGAGGCGCTGCGTCTCCGGTGGGTCGGCGGCAAGGGGCGCGTCGAGCGTGGCGATCAGGAGAACGGAGCAGATGGCCAGCTGCCGTCCCAGAAACCGCGGCGGCCGCGTGTGCGACGCGCACCCGTCTCCCTGCGTATCCGTGCGCCTGTTTACCACTCCGTTCCCCGGTCTCTTTATCGTTTTTCGTTATCGTGTTTTTTGGTCAGCATAACCAAACGCGTGCATCCCGGAAACATCGATGCACGGCGAGTGGCGGAGGCGGCGGCCGGTATCAGCGTCCGGTGACAGTCGGCCAGCGCCAGTTTTGGATTTCGGGCATGTCCTCGCCGTGCTCGCGGATGTAGTGGTCGTGTTCCACCAGCCGTTCGTGCAGGTGCTGGCGGAAGTGCGCGGCACGGACCTTCAGGCCCGGAACGCGCTCGATCACGTCCATCACCAGGTGGTAGCGGTCGATCTCGTTGCGCACCGCCATGTCGAAGGGCGTGGTGGTGGTTCCTTCCTCCTTGTAGCCGCGCACGTGCAGGTTGGCGTGGTTGGTGCGCCGGTAGGTCAGCCGGTGGATCAGCCACGGATAGCCGTGGTAGGCGAAGACCACCGGCCGGTCGAGGGTGAAGATCGAGTCGAAGGTGCGGTCCGACAGCCCGTGCGGGTGTTCGGAGGGCGGCTGCAGCCGCATCAGGTCGACGACGTTGACCACCCGGACCTTGAGCTCCGGGAGGTGGCGGCGGATCAGGTCCACCGCCGCGAGCGTCTCCGCGGTGGGGACGTCGCCCGCGCAGGCCATGACCACGTCGGGTTCGCTGCCCTCGTCGTTGCTGGCCCACTCCCAGATCGAGATCCCGGCGGTGCAGTGCTGGATCGCCGCATCCATGTCCAGGTACTGCGGCTGGGGCTGCTTGCCGGCGACGATCACGTTGACGTAGTCGCGGCTCCTGAGGCAGTGGTCGATCACCGAGAGCAGGGTGTTGCCGTCGGGCGGCAGGTAGACGCGGATCACCTCGGCCTTCTTGTTGACCACGTGGTCGATGAAGCCCGGGTCCTGGTGCGAGAAGCCGTTGTGGTCCTGGCGCCAGACATGGCTGGTCAGCAGGTAGTTCAGGGACGGGATCGGCGCGCGCCAGCCGATCTCCTGGCTGGTCTTCAGCCACTTGGCGTGCTGGTTGAACATCGAGTCGATGATGTGGATGAAGGCCTCATAGCAGGAGAACACGCCGTGGCGGCCGGTCAGCAGGTAGCCTTCCAGCCAGCCCTGGCAGGTGTGCTCGGAGAGGATCTCCATCACGCGTCCGTCGCGGGCCAATTGCTCGTCCGTGTCGAGGAACTCGCCGTTCCAGCAGCGATCGGTGGCGGCGAAGACGTCGTCGAGGCGATTGGACGCGGTCTCGTCCGGCCCGAACAGGCGGAAATTGGCGTGCTCGGCGTTGCGTCGGAACACGTCGCGCAGGAAACGACCCATCGCCCGGGTCGACTCGGCGTACTCGTGGCCGGGCGACTCCACCTCGATGGCGTAGTCGCGGAAGTCCGGCAGGTCGAGCGGGCGACAGAGCACCCCGCCGTTGGTATGCGGGTTGGCCGACATGCGCCGCTGGCCGATCGGCGTGCGGCGGGTCAGCCAGTCCTGCGGGCGTCCGGACTCGTCGAACAGTTCTTCCGGGCAATAGCTTCGCATCCACTCCTCGAGCAGCCGGCGGTGGTCCGGGTTCTCGCGCACGTCCGACACCGGGACCTGGTGCGAGCGCCAGGTGCCCTCCACCGGCTTGCCGTTGACCACGGCCGGTCCCGTCCAGCCCTTGGGGGTGCGCAGCACGATCATGGGCCAGGTCGGCCGATCGACCTCGCCGTCCTGCCGGGCCCGTTTGCGGATCGATGTGATCTCGTCGATCACGCGGTCCAGGGTCGCGGCCATCTCGGCATGCAGCGTGTCCGGGTCGTCGCCGCTGACGAAGTGGGGGCGATAGCCGCAGCCACGCAGCAGCGCCTCGAGTTCCTCTTGCGGAATCCGGGCGAGGACGGTGGGGTTGGCGATCTTGTAGCCGTTGAGGTGCAGGATCGGCAGCACGGCACCGTCACGGACAGGGTCCAGGAACTTGTTCGAGTGCCAGGAGGTGGCGAGCGGGCCGGTCTCGGCCTCGCCATCACCCACCACCGCGCAGACGATCAGCTCGGGATTGTCGAAGGCCGCGCCGAAGGCATGCGAGAGCACGTAGCCGAGCTCGCCGCCCTCGTGGATCGAGCCCGGGGTCTCCGGGGCGACGTGCGAGGGGATGCCGCCGGGAAAGGAGAACTGCTTGAACAGTCGCTGCATGCCGGCGGCATCGCGGCTGATCGAGTGGTAGACCTCGGAGTAGGTGCCCTCCAGCCAGGCGCTGGCCACCAGCCCCGGTCCGCCGTGGCCCGGTCCGGTGAGAAAGATCGCGTCCAGATCGCGGGCGACGATCTGGTGGTTCATGTGGGCATAGATGAAGTTCAGCCCCGGGGTGGTGCCCCAGTGGCCCAGCAGGCGGGGCTTGATGTGCTCCGGGCGCAGCGGTTCGCGCAGCAGGGGGTTGTCGAGCAGGTAGATCTGGCCCACCGACAGGTAGTTCGCCGCTCGCCACCAGGCATCGATGCTGGCGAGATCCTCGGCGGTGGGCAGGTGGGTGTCTCGCGGCGTGTTTTCGGTCGTCATCACGGGCCTCGTGCTTGGCATGACGGTTGGTTGAACGGCATGTGGCGACTGTTCCCCGGTCTGTCCGTCTGTCAGTGACGGTCGCGCAACTGCCGGACCATCTCTCCCTCCTCGTCCGCGGGCACGATCCAGATGCCGGCCGGACTATGGGGCTGGTGAATCGGCCGGGGCCCTTCGGCCGGCGCCCGGTTGGCGTCCGGGTCGATGGCCAGCCCCAACATGTTCAGCCCCTCGCAGACCGTTTCCCGGACGATGGCATCGTGCTCGCCAACGCCGCCGGTGAATACCAGGGCGTCGAGACGTCCGAGGTTGACCAGGTAACCGCCCAGGTAGTGCCGGATGCGGTGGATGTACATGGATAGCGCCTCCGCGGCGAGCTCGTCGCCGCGGTCGATGGCCGTGTGGATCTCGCGCAGGTCGCGCGTGCCGCACAGCCCGGTCAGCCCGGACTCCCGGTTGAGCAGGTGATCGATCTGCTCGGGCGTCAGCCCCCCGTGGCGCTCCAGGAAACCCGGGATGGCCGGGTCGATGTCGCCCGCGCGGCTGCCCATCACCAGTCCCTCGAGCGGGGTCATTCCCATCGAGGTGGCGGAGCTTTTCCCTCGCCGGATGGCGGTCATGCTCGCCCCGTTGCCCAGGTGCGCCACGATCAGGTTGAGTCTTTCCTCGGGATGGCCGAGTTGTTCGGCCATGCTGCGCAGGGCGCTGGCGACGGACAGGCCGTGAAAGCCGTAGCGACGGATACCCAGTTTTTCGCGACACCATGCGGGCAGGGCGTAGTCGCGGTTTTCCGGGGGAAGGTCGTGATGGAAGGCCGTGTCGAACAGGGCGTAGTGCTCGACGTCCGGGAGTTGCTGTCGCGCGGCCTCGATGCAGGCGACGGCCAACGGGTTGTGCAGCGGGGCGAGGTGGTCGATGTCTCGCAGTGCGGCGAGCATCGCGTCGTCGACGCGGGTGGGGGCATGGAACCGGTCGCCACCGTGGACGACACGATGCGCCACGCCACGGGGCCGTCCCGTGCAGCAGGACTCGAAGGTGGACAGGTGTTTGGCCAGGGCCTGCGCATGTTCGGCGCCCGAGGGGTCGTTCAGCTCGTCAGTCTGCCGGGAGAAGACCCGGTTGCCTTCCGGGTCGAAGGCCGAGAGCTTGAGGGAAGATGAGCCGGCGTTGACGGCCAGCCAGCAGTCGCTCTCCTCGGGTTGATGGGCGTGTTCCTTCATCTGCGTTTCTTGCCTGCCGTTTTGCGACTCGAAGCCGACCATCGCCGGCTCGCGTGACCCCACGGTGACGGCGATGCACGAGTCGGGCGAGCGGCACTGAACGAATCGGCATCGTCACGGCCGCCCGACGGGGAAGAGCGTATGCCGAGGCCGATTCGTTCAGGGCCTTCCCGGAGATTAGTCCAGAAAATGTCGGTTTGTCAGTGGGTTGGGCGCCGGTCGTTTTGAAGCGAGAATAAAAAAACGCGCCCGGGTGGGCGCGTCCTGTCCAGTCCATGGCGTGCGTCGGGCGTCCCTTACTGGTCTTCGCCCTCTGCGACGGCCTGCTGGATGGCCTCGAGAATGCGCTCGCCACGCGGACCGGCCATCTCGACGAACTGGTCGTAGATCGGCTGAACCGTGTCGCGGAACTCGGCGACCTGCTCGTCGTTCAGGCTCACGAAGGTCGTGTCGCTCTTGGACTTGATCTCTTCGGCCGCCTCGGCGTTGAGCTTCTTCTGTTCCTCGTAGATGTACGGGCCCAGTTCGTCGATCACTTCGTCCAGGCTGGCCTGCATCGGCTCGGGCAGGCCGTCGACGAAACTCGGGCTGGAGATCACGGTCGCGACGAACTGCGCGTGACGGGCCTCGATCAGGTAGTCCTGCACCTCGTAGAAGCTCATGTCGCGGTGGGCGAACATCGGCTGGACCTGCGCGTCGATCTGGCCGCGCTCGAGACCGCCGTAGACCTCGGAATAGGCCAGGCCCTGCGGGCTGGCGCCGTAGAGCTCGTAGGTGGAGAGCAGCAGGTCAGACGGCATGACGCGGAATTTCACGCCCTCGAAGTCGGACGGCTGGGTGATTTCCTTGTTGGCACTCCAGACCATGTAGCCTTCCGGCACGATCGAGAGCAGTTCCAGCCCCTTCTCGTTGTACGCCTCGCCCAGCTCCTGGTAAACCGTCTCGTTGCTGGTAAAGATGTCCTTGTTGACTTCATTGTCCTGCGAGAACAGGAAGTGCAGGGAGAACACCTGCGCCTCCGGAATGGTCGAACCGACGTGCCCCGCCGAGGCGAAGGCGAGCTGCAGGGTATCGGTCTGCACCTGCTGGGTGACGTCCTGCGAGGTGCCCAACGTGCCGTAGGGGTAGATCTTGACCTCGACGTTGTCGTGGCGGTCCTCGATCAGCTCCTTGAACTTCTCGGCGTAGGCCCACTGCACCCCGCCCTTGGTCTCCTCGAGGCCGAACTTCCAGACTTGCTGCTCGGCGCCGGCGCTCTCGCCCGACTCGCTCTCGCCGTCGGACTGCTGACCGCAACCGGTCAGTGCCAGACCGGTGGCAAGGGCGAGCGAACCCATCCACAGGGCGCCCTTGTGAAGGAAGCGTTTCTCTTTCATACCGTCATCTCCCTGGTTCTTCTGGTGCGTCTTCACGATCTGCGTTCGATCCGACCCGCGGCTTTTCGGGTCGACCCGGATACTGACCTTAGCACGCCCGGCAAGCTGGCTCAGATCGGCCTGTACGTGGACAGCCTGTTCGCGTCCCGTCTACACTGCAGCAAGGCCACCGGGTCGGGCTGCGAGGCCCGCCTCCCGGTCAAGATGACAAGAAACGCCGGGCCACGAACGGTTGCGATCGCGGACCCGGCCGGGAGACAAGTATGTCCGAAGCGCAGGGAAGGTCATTCCGATCGACGGTAATGCGGGCCATCCACGGACTGGACTGGCTGCTTGGCTGGTTCGAGAACATCGTCCTTTCCGTGTCCATCATGGCGATGGCGGCGCTCAACATCGGCAACGTGCTGGGCAACAATCTCCTGGGTAAGGGCATCATGTTCACCGTGGAGATCAACCAGGCGCTGCTGGTGATCATCACCTTCATCGGCGTTTCCAAGGGCGCTCGCCACGGCCGCAACATCCGCATGTCGGCCATCTACGACCAGGCGAAGGGCCACTGGCGCAAGGCCATGAACATCATCATCACGACGGGCTCGGCCGTCGTGATGTTCTACCTGTGCTGGTATGCCGTGATCTACGAGGCACAGGTCCGCTCCATCGGGCAGACCACGCCCAATCTCGGCATACCGCTCTGGGTGCTGTATATCGCGGTGCCGCTCGGCCTGTTCCTCGCCGGGCTGCAGTACACCCTGACCACCCTGCGCAACCTGACCTCCAAGGAGCTCTACCGCTCGTTCACCGAGCTGGAGGTCTACGAGGAGGCCGATCTTACGGCGGTGGAGCAGCAGAAGCTCGAGGATGAGGACCCGGATTCCGACTGGGCCGGTCGCCAGAACGGGGAGGGCCGGCGCTGATGCTCACCCTTGCCTTCATACTGATGTTCGTGCTGCTCCTGCTGGGGTTCCCGATGATGGTGCCCCTGCTGATCGGGGCGCTGGCGATGATGCTCATGCTCCTGCCGGGGGTCGATCCAACCAGCCTGATCCGGGCGATGATCTCCGGTGTGCGGCCCTCGGTCCTGGTGGCTGTGCCCATGTTCATCCTCGCCGCCGACATCATGACCAAGGGACACACGGCGAACCGGCTGCTGGATCTCGTCCACGCCTTCCTCGGCCACCGGCGCGGCGGGTTGCCGATCACCACGGCCGTCTCCTGCACGCTTTTCGGCGCGGTCTCCGGCTCCACTCAGGCCACCGTGGTGGCCATCGGTTCGGCGCTTCGGCCGAAGATGCTCAAGGCCGGCTACAAGGACAGCTTCACCATGGCGCTGCTGGTGAACTCCTCGGACATCGCCCTGCTGATCCCGCCGTCGATCGCGGCGATCATCTACGGCGTGGCGGCGAGCGAATCGGTGGGCGAGCTGTTCATCGCCGGCATCGGCCCGGGCGTGCTGATCATGGTGATGTTCTCGGTCTACAGCTGGTGGATCTCGAAAAAGCTCGACATCCCGCTGGGCGAGCGCGTCGGTTGGGCCGATCGGTTGCGCGCCCTGCGTGGCGCGATCCTGCCGATGGGCTTTCCCGTGGTGGTGCTCGGCGGGATTTACTCCGGCCTGTTCAGCCCCACCGAGGCGGCGGCCATGTCGGTGTTCTACGCCCTGGTCGTCGAGATGCTGGTCTATCGCTCGGTCAAGCTCTCCGACCTGCCGTCGATCGCCCTGTCCACCGGCCTGATCACCGCCGTGGTGTTCATCCTGGTCGGGGCGGGTCAGGCGTTCTCCTGGGTGATCTCGATGGCGCAGATCCCCACCGAGGTGCTGGGGCCGATCCTGGATACCGTCGCCGACAATCCCACCATGCTGCTGGTGGTGATCGCGGTCTCCTTCTTTGTGGCCTGCATGTTTGTCGACCCGATCGTGGCCATCTTCGTGCTCACGCCGATCTTCATCCCGGCGATCGACGCCTCGGGACTCGATCCCATCCTGGTGGGCACGCTGGTGGTGCTGCAGTCAGCCATCGGCTCGGCCACGCCGCCGTTCGGCTACGACATCTTCACGGCCATGGCTGTGTTCCGGCGACCGTACATGGAGATCGTCAAGGGCACGCCGCCGTTCATCGTCATGCTGCTGGCGACGACGGTGTTGCTGATCATGTTCCCGCAGATCGCCCTGTTCCTCAGGGATCTCGCTTTCCGCTGACGCGGCGGCGGGGTTTCAGCCGGCTTGCATCCGACGCCTGGCCTCGGTCAGGCGTTCCTGCGTGCCGACGTCCAGCCAGTCTCCCCGGTGGTGCTCTCCGCAGACCCGTCCGGCCGCGATGGCCTCGCGCAGCAGCGGACCGAGCGCCCGGCGCCCGGGCTCGAGGTCGGCAAACATCTCCCGGCGGTACAGGCCGACCCCCGAATAGGTGCATCGGTCGATCGCGTCCATGGCAAGCCGGCCCACGGCGTCCAGGGCGAAGTCGCCCTCGGGGTGGTGGGAGGGGTTGTCGACCAGCACCAGGTGCGCATGACAGTGGATTGGCAGGCCTGCGGCCCGTTGCACCAGGCCCTGGTAGTCAATGTCGGTGAGCACGTCGCCGTTGACCAGCAGGAAGGTCGATGACAGATGGTCGAGCGCGTGTCGGATGCCGCCGGCGGTCTCCAGCGCCGTCTCGGCGCGGTCGCCCTCGACCGAGTACTCGAGTGACAGCCCCCAGCGGCGACCGTCGCCCAGATGCGCGCGGATCTGTTCGCCGAGGTGAGCGAGGTTGATCACCACTCGCTCGATCCCTGCCGCGGCGAGCCGCTCGAGGTGGTGCTCGATCAGCGGTCGCCCGCCGACATCGATCAGCGGTTTGGGCGTGTGATCGGTCAGCGGCCGCAGACGCTCCCCCCGTCCCGCTGCCAGGATCATCGCCGTGACCGTGGTCATGTGCCCGCCTCCGGCTCCAGGCCTGCGATCAGGTCGCGCAGGGGGGCGAGTCCGGGGGCGCGGTCGATCGCCCACTGCAGGTGGCGCCAGGTCAGGGGCAGGTCATCGAGGTAGCCGTGCTTGCCGTCGCGCAGGCTCAGGCGGGCGAAGATCCCCAGCACCTTGAGGTGGCGCTGCACGGCCACCCAGGCGAAATCGCCGGTGAAGGTCTCCAGGTCCTTCGTCGTCAGCCCGGCGGCGCGCGCGTCCTCCCAGAAGGCGGCGATCTCGCGTTCGACGTCCGCCTGCGGCCAGTCGATGTAACTGTCGCGCAGCAGCGAGACCAGGTCGTAGGCCAGCGGTCCGCTCACGGCGTCCTGGAAGTCGATGATCACCCAGTTCTCGCCCGCGGGCATCAGGTTGCGGCTGTGATAGTCCCGGTGGACGAACACCGGCTCCATGCCGACCAGTCGTTCGGCGATCCGTTGCGTCAGCTCCGCCCAGCGCAGGCGAGCGTCGGCCGACCAGTCGACCGACCGGTAACGTCGGCGATACCAGTCGTCGAAGAGCTGCATTTCCGCAACCAGCCGCGGCGTGTCGAACGCGGGCAGTCCGGCGTGGTCGGTGCCGGCCAGGGGGATGAGCTGCGCCCGGCAGGCGGACAGGGCCCGCTCCCGTTGGTCGACTTCTGCCGAGACCTGCCAGGAGAAGAGTGTCTCGCGCCCCAGGTCGTCGAGGAGCAGAAAGCCGGTCGCCGGGTCCCGGGCATGGATGCGCGGGACCGGCAAGCCGGCGCGCTCCAGGCGCGCGTGGACCTCGAGAAACGCATCCAGCGGTTCCTTTTCCGGGGGCGAATCCATCACGATCAGGCTTTCGCCGTCGCGCTCGGCACGCCAGTAGCGGCGATTGCTGGCATCGCTGGAGGCCGCGGTCAGCTCGCCGAATCCGGGCGCATGGCGCTGGAGGAAGGCGTGGGCCAGTTCGTGTCGTCGGTCGATGGGTGCGGGCATCAATGCCTCGATCAGCGGGTTGGTGGCGTGCAGACACGCCGGTTTGCGTCGATACTTGGGTCCCGGCACCGGGCCGGGCGGCCTGTGGCGATTCTAACCGCGCCGGCGTACCGGCTGCAGCATTCGTCCATGACAGTGAGGATCGACCATGCGTCACCAGATTCGTTCACGGCACGAGCCGCGGGAATGGGAAGTGACCGATCGCCGGCTGGTCGTCGACCGCACGGCGCGACGGCACTTCATCCGCTCGGTGGTGGGTGCCGGGGTGGCTCTGGCGCTTCCCGGCTGCACGCGGGCGGACGAGAGCGAGCCCCTGTCGAAGCAGCTGACCGAGCGCAAGGCGATTCTCGGCTACAACAACTACTACGAACTGGGCACCGGCAAGACCGACCCCAGCCGTCATGCCGGGGCGTTGCAGTCGCTGATCGACGCCCGCGAACCCTGGACGGTGGTGGTCGACGGCGAGGTGCGCCGACCGGGCCCCTTCACGATGGACGATCTTTTCGGGCTGCACGCACCCGAGGAACGCATCTACCGCATGCGCTGCGTCGAGGGATGGTCGATGGTGATTCCCTGGGAGGGGATTCCACTCAAGTCCCTGCTGGACCGGGTCGAGCCGACCGGTGACGCCCGCTTCGTGCGCTTCGAGACCGTCAACGATCCCGACAACCCGCTTCCCGGCCAGCGCCGCCGGGTGCTCGACTGGCCCTACGTCGAGGGCCTGCGCCTGGACGAGGCGCTGCATCCGCTGACCCTGCTGGCCACGGGGATCTACGGCGAGCCGCTGGCGCCGCAGAACGGCGCGCCCGTTCGCCTGGTCGTGCCGTGGAAGTACGGCTTCAAGGGCGGCAAGTCGCTGGTGCGAATCAGCCTCGTGCGCGACAAGCCGACGTCGAGCTGGGCGCAGGTGCTCCCGCGCGAGTACGGTTTCTATGCCAACGTCAATCCGCGGGTCGATCACCCGCGCTGGTCGCAGGCGACCGAGCGCCGCATCGGCGAGTTGGGGCGGCGCGACACGCTGATGTTCAACGGCTATGCCGACGAGGTGGCGCATCTCTACCGCGGCATGGACCTGAAGACGAACTTCTGATGCCGGGGCGGGGCGTTCGTCTAGCGGTCTGGTGGCTGGTATTCCTCGCCGGGCTCGCACCGCTTCTCTGGCTGGCCTGGGCGCTTCCCACCAACCGGCTGGGCTTCGAACCGGTGGTCGACAGCCTGCGCTTTCTCGGCCAGACGGCCATCTGGCTGTTGATGATCGGGCTGGCCATTACGCCGCTCGGGCGACTGATCCCGTCCTGGCGGCTGGTCGACTACCGGCGGATGGTGGGACTGTACGCCTTCTTCTACGCCTCCCTGCACGTCGCCGTCTGGCTGGTAGTCGACCGGCAGCTCGACTGGCGGGCGATCGTCGAGGAGATCACGGAGCGACTGCACATCGGTTTCGGCGCGCTGGCCTTCCTGTTGCTCGTGCCGCTGGCGGTCACCTCGACGAAAGGATGGATGCGTCGACTCGGCGCCGGCTGGCGGGAACTGCACCGACTGGTTTACCCTGCCACCGGCCTGGCGGTGCTGCACTACTTCCTGTCGGTCAAGCTGGACACCCGCACCCCGCTGCTGCTCATGGCGCTCCTGCTCGTCCTGCTGGCCGCCCGGCCGTTGACGAGACGGTGGGCAGGCAAGCACCGCCGCCGTTGAGCATAAGAAATCACTTATGCCAAGATAAGGAAATCGATTCAGCGGCTGGTCTTCCCCTGACGTGCCGCGGAGAACGGAGGAAATCTCGATGAGGCTGACGGTAATCGGTGCCGGTTTCGGCGCCCTGACCGCCATTCGGCGGTTGCGCAAGCAGAACCCGGCGGCGGAGATCACGCTGATCGCGCCCCAATCCACCTTCCAGTACTACCCCAGCCTGATCTGGGTACCCTCGGGGCTACGCCGACGGGACGACATCCTCCACGACATCCGCCCGCTGCTCGAGCGCCTTGACGTGACCCACCGCGCGGGCCGCGTGACCGGGGTGAGCGAGGACGGCCGACGCGTGTTCACCGACAACGGCGAGGTGGAGAACGACGGGCTGATCATCGCCAGCGGTGGGCGGTTCATCAAGAAGCTGCCCGGCATCGAGAACGCCGTTACCCTCTGCGAGGGCATCGATGCCGCCGAGGAGATATCCACCCGTCTGGCGAAGCTGCCCGGCGGGACGATCGCCATCGGCTTCGGCGGCAACCCCAAGGAGCCCTCGGCCGTGCGGGGCGGGCCGATGTTCGAGTTGCTGTTCGGCATTGACCGGCTGCTGCGCCGCGAGGGGCGTCGGGACAAGTTCGATCTCGTGTTCTTCAACCCCTCGCCGCGCCCGGGCAACCGCCTGGGCGAGAAGGCGGTGGACCGTCTGCTCGAGCGCATGGAAAAGCAGGACATCGCGACGCACATCGGTGCCAAGCCCCAGCGGTTCGAGAAGAACCGCGTGGTCACGGAGAAGGGCGAGTTCGAGGCCGACCTGATCCTGTTCATGCCCGGCATGACCGGCCCGTCCTGGCTGTCCGAGTCGTCGTTCCCCGTCTCGCCGGGCGGCATGATCGAGGCCGACGAGCATGCGCGGGTCAAGGGCTTCGACCGCGTTTACGTGGCCGGTGACTCGGGCAGCTATCCCTCGCCGGACTGGGCTCCGAAGCAGGCGCACATGGCCGACCTGCAGGCGGTGGCGGCGGCGGACAACCTGCTGGCCGAGATCGCCGGAGAGCCCGTGGAGCAGACCTTCAAGTGGGAACTGGTCTGCGTCATGGACATGCTCGATCGCGCCGTGCTGGTCTTCCGCAACGAGAAGTTCCAGTTCATCACGCCGCCGTGCCGCCTGCTGCACTGGGCCAAGCGACTGTTCGAATGGTGGTACCTGCGCGACCTGCGGCGCTGATCGAGGCTGCAACGCAGACGGCAGGGCGGGTTTTGCGCTAGGCTTTCACCCGTTCGTCGACCGCCTGCCGGGCGGTGATGCAGTCACAACGGGTATGCCGCTTTGTCTCTGATACGTCTGTTTTTCCAGTTGATCTTCCTCCGGGTCGGTCCCGAGGACATGCCCGCCGGGACCCAGCCGATCTACATCGCGCTCGGGTTCTACCTGCTCGTCGGTATTCTGCTGGACCAGGTGGTCGCCTCGGAGGCCGGTTTCGGCGCGGGTCTGCTGTTGCTCGGCGCCGATGCCGCGGTGCTGGCGCTGTATTCCGCCGGGCTCGCGATGGTCTGGGGGCATCGCCCGCGCATCCCGCAGATGCTCACGGCCCTGTACGGTGCGACGGCCATGCTGGGGCTGGTCGCCTGGCCGCTGGTGGCCATGCAGCCGACGGGCGGCGAGGCGGTGGACGTCGACGGGGCGGTCGGCCTCTGGTCGATGCTGATGATCGCCCTGTTCGCCTGGAACCTGGTCGTGCTCGGGCAGATCTATCGCCGCACGCTGGGTCTGAACGCCGCCATCGGCATGCTCATCGCGCTCGGATACTTCATTCTCAGTTCACTCGTCTACATGGCCCTGGCCACCCAGATGCTGCCGGGGGACACGGGGCTGCCGTCATGACCGCCGAAAACCGCAAGCTGCACATCCTCGGCATCGCCGGCACCTTCATGGGGTCGCTGGCGCTGCTGGCCCGCGAGATGGGCTACGACGTCTCGGGGCGGGATCACGCCATCTATCCGCCCATGAGCGACCAGCTCGCCGCGGCGGGAATCGAGGTGGCGACCGACATGGACGCCCCGCTGCCGGAGGATGCCGAGATCATCGTCGGCAACGTCATGCGTCGCGACATGCCCGTGATCGATCAACTGCTCGGCGGCTTCTTCCGCTTCCGGTCCGGGCCGCAGTGGCTGGGCGAGGAGGTGCTGCGCAACCGATTCGTGCTGGCGGTCTCCGGTACCCACGGCAAGACCACCACCACGTCGATGGTCGCCCACATCCTGGAGACGGTGGGCATGGCACCGGGATTTCTCATCGGCGGGGTGCCGGGGGATTTCGGTGTCAGCGCCCGATTGGGGGAGACGCCGTTCTTCGTCATCGAGGCCGACGAATACGACACGGCCTTCTTCGACAAGCGTTCGAAGTTCCTGCATTACCGTCCGCGCGGGCTCGTGATCAACAACCTCGAGTTCGATCATGCCGACATCTTCCCCGACCTGGCGGCCATCGAGCGCCAGTTCTCGCACCTGCTGCGGCTGGTGCCGGGGCAGGGCAAGGTGATCGCCCCCCTGGGTGAACCGGCCATCGAGCGGGTGCTCGAGGCCGGGGTGTACTCGCCGGTCGAGCGCATTGCCGACCGCCGGGACGATGTGGCCGACTGGTGGCAGGAAGACGGCGAGGTGGTCTGCGAGGGGCGGGCGATCGGCCGTCTGCCGGATGCCATCCAGGGCGAGCACAACCGGCACAACGCGCTGGCCGCGCTGGCGCTGGCCCGCTTTGCCGGCGTTCCCTCGGAGCAGGCGCTGGCGGCCCTGTCGGGGTTCCGGGGCGTGGCTCGCCGTCTGGAAATCAAGGGGCAGGTCGGCGGCGTGCGCGTGATCGACGACTTCGCCCATCACCCCACCGCGATCGAGGCCACGATCGCCACGGTACGCGCGCAGATGCGTGTCGCCGGCGCCGGTCGCCTGGTGGCCGTGCTCGATCCTCGGTCCAACTCCATGCGGGCCGGGGTGCATGCCGGGCGGCTGGCCGCGTCGCTCGCGGAGGCCGACCGTGTCTTCGTGCATGCCCCGGACGGGCTGGGGTTCGATCCGGCCGACTCGCTTTCCGAACTGGGGGAGCGCCTGGCGGTGATCGAGTCGGTCGAGGCCCTGCTGGAGCAGGTTCCCCGCGTGCTCGGCCCGGGCGACTGGGTGCTGTCGATGAGCAACGGCGGGTTCGGCGGCTTCCCGGCCCGGCTGGTCGACCGGCTGCAGGAGGCGGCGGCATGAGGCGCGGGGAGCGAACCGAGCACGTGGTGCTTGCCATGACGGGGGCCTCGGGCCTGCCCTACGCGCTGCGGCTGCTCGAGAGCCTGATTGCCGCCGGCTGCCGCGTGAGCCTGATCGCCTCGAAGGCGGCCCATGCCGTCGCCGCGCTGGAGCTCGACGAACCGTTTCCCGCCCGGCACGATGCGCTGGCTGCCGAGCTGGGCGGGCGTTTCGGTGCCGCCGACGGGCAGGTGACCGGTTACGCCCGCCAGGACTGGACTGCACCGTTCGCCTCGGGCTCCAATCCTCCGGATGCCATGGTGGTCTGCCCCTGCACCACCGGCACGCTCGGGGCGATAGCGAACGGCCTGTCGGACTCGCTGATCGAGCGCACCGCCGACGTCTGCCTCAAGGAGCGCCGTGACCTGGTTATCGTCCCGCGAGAGGCGCCGCTGTCGGCGATCGCGCTCTCGCAGATGACCCGACTGGCGGAACTGGGCGTGGTGATCCTGCCGCCGGCGCCTGCGTTCTACCATCGCCCGAAGACGATCGAGGACCTGATCGACTTCACGGTGGCGAGGATCCTGGACCAGATCGGCGTCGAGCACGAGCTGCATGCCCGCTGGGGGAACGCCACCGGTTGAAAAGCCGCGGCTGGCCCACAGGTCAGCCGACGGGGACGTGGCCATGCCCGTCTTCCGAGACGAAATTCGTGGCCCGGGTGTCAGCCCGGGCCGACATGCTGCCGAACCATCGGCATGACAATACAAGGTGTCTTTATGACCGTTCATACCGCGACCGCGGACAACCTCGAAGGCCTTCTCAAGGACAACGACATCCTGCTGCTGGATTTCTGGGCGCCCTGGTGTGGCCCCTGCCAGTCGTTCGGGCCGATCTTCGAGCAGGCTGCCGAGGCCAACCCCGACGTGGGTTTTGCCAAGGTCAACACCGAGGAGGAGCAGGCGCTCGCCGGCCACTTCCAGGTGCGCTCGATCCCGACGCTGATGGTCTTCCGCGAGCGGATCCTGCTGTTCAACCAGGCGGGCGCCCTGCCGCGCCAGGCGCTCGACGAGCTGATCACCAAGGTCAAGGATCTCGACATGGACGAGGTGCGCGCCGAGGTGGAGAAGGCCGAGCAGGAGGCCAATGGCCAGGCCTGAGGCCGTCCGCGGCCGCGAGCCATGCCCGGCGATTGACGGTCGACCGGGGAGGGCCGTGGCGTGATCTCGGTGATCCTGCAGATGGCCGGGACGATCGCGCTGGGCCAGATATGGCGGCACGTGCGGCTGGGTGGCTGGAGCGCGGACGCCGCGCGCGGGGCACTGACGTCCTCGGTCTATTACCTGTTCCTGCCGGCGTTGGTGTTCTCCGTGCTGTGGCGCGCGCCGCTTGGCGCGGACACGCTGCGTATCGCGGGCACGGCCGGGGTGGCGGTGGTCAGCTCGCTGGTGCTGATGGCGGCGGTGGGGCGCTTCATGCGCGTCAGCCGGGCGCAGTTCGGCGCGCTGCTGCTGGCCGCGAGCTTTCCCAACGCCACCTACATGGGCCTGCCGCTGCTCGGCAGCCTCTTCGGCGACGAGGGCCGGGCGGTCGCGATCCAGTACGACCTGTTCGCCTGTACGCCGCTGCTGCTCTCCGTCGGCATCCTGCTGGCCGCGCGCTTCGGTTCGAGCGACGAGCAGGTTCACCCGGTCAAGACGCTGCTCAAGGTGCCGCCGCTGTGGGCGGCGGTCGCCGGGGCAGGGCTGAACCTCGCCGGGGTGGGTCAGCCCGACTGGGCGGCCGAGTGGCTCGACCGCATCGGGGCGGCGGTGGTGCCGGTCATGCTGGTCGCGCTGGGCATGAGCCTGCGCCTGGAGACGCTGACCGGGCGACAGTTGGCGACGGTCAGCCCGGCGTTGCTGATCCAGCTATTGTGGATGCCGGCGGTAGCCATCCTGTTCGCGCTGGCGGTCGGCACCAGTGGCCAGACCCTGACCGCGGTAGTACTGGAGGCGGCGATGCCCACGATGGTGCTGGGGCTGGTGATCTGCGACCGTTTCGGCCTGGACACCACCCTGTACGCGACCACCGCGAGCGCCTCGACCCTGCTGGCGCTGGTGACGCTGCCGTTCTGGCACGGCCTGGCTGTTTGACACTCCAAGGAGTCTGAAACTGATGAGTGAACCGGAAAAGCAACAAGGCGACCTGCCGCGTGTCGAGAAAGACCGGGTCGTGCGCGTCTACCACGTGATGCGCGACGACGATGGCCAGGTGCTGGCCGACACGCAGGTCGACGGTTTCGAGTACATCCATGGCCACGGCAACCTGATACCGGGGCTGGAAGCGGCCCTGGAAGGGCATGTCGAGGGTGACGAGATCGAGGTGACCGTGGAGCCCGAGCAGGCCTACGGCTTGCACGACCCCGAGGCGGTCGTCGACGTGCCCAAGGAACGGATCGACGCGAAGGCGGATCTGGTGCCCGGCAACATGGTCGAGGCCCACGGACCGGAAGGGCGCATCGAGATGCTGATCCTCGAGGTGGGCGACGAGACCGTGAAGGTCGACCTCAACCATCCACTGGCCGGCTTCCGCCTGCACTTCAACGCCCGGGTAGGACTGGTGCGCGATGCGCACCCCGACGAGGTCAAGCACGGTCGGGTCCACCCCGGCGGCCACCACCTGATGACCAGCGATTCGTCGATCCACGACCTGCCGAAGGACGACTCCTGATGGGGGGTGACGGGCAGTCGGTCGAGCCGTTCTATCGCCTCGGCTTCGCCGGGCACAACAGTCGGTACATCGACGTTTCCCTGACCCTGCCGGCCAGCGACGAGGGCTACCGGCTCAGCCTGCCGGCCTGGATCCCGGGCAGCTACCTGGTGCGCGACTTTGCCCGCCACCTGGTGGGCAAGCAGGCGCACGACCGCGACGGGCAGCCGGTGCGCATCGAACCGGTCGACCAGCAGACCTGGGATCTCGCGCCCAGCCGCACGCCGGTGGAGGTCAGTTACCGGGTCTACTGCGCCGATTTCTCCGTGCGCAGTGCGCACGCCGACTCGACCCACCTGTTCTTCAACGGCACCAGCGTGTTCCTGCGGGTTCACGGCGCAGAGCACGCCCGCCACGAGGTGGTGCTCGACGGCGCGGCGCTGCCGGATGCGTGGCGCGTCGCCACGACCCTGCCGGACATGGCGGTCGACGAGCGCGGTTTCGGCGACTACGCCGCGCCCGACTACGAGGCCCTGATCGACCACCCGGTCGAGATCGCCGACTTCGTCGAGCGGCAGTTCACCGCCGGCGGGGTGCTGCACCGGATGGTGTTCACCAACGCCCTGCCGGAGACCGACTTCGACCGCATCGCCGCCGACGTCGCGCGTATCTGCGAGACCGAGATCGAGCTGTTCGACGGTGCGCCCTTCGACGAGTACCTGTTCCTGGTCGCGCTGGACGACTCGGGTTTCGGCGGCCTGGAGCACCGCGATTCCACCGCCCTGATCTTCCCGCGCTCGCACCTGCCCTCGGTGACCGCCACGGGCGTGAGCAAGGAGTATCAGCGCTTCCTGAGCCTCTGCGCGCACGAGTACTTCCACAACTGGAACGTCAAGCGCATCCGGCCCTCGGCCTTCGCCGGTTTGCCGCTCGACCGTCCGGCGCACACCCGCCTGTTGTGGGTGTTCGAGGGCTTCACCAGCTACTTCGACGACTGGCTGGTGCGTCACGCCGGGCTGATCGACGAGACGCAGTACCTGGCCGCGCTCGAGGAGACCATCAACCGCGCGATGCGTGGCAAGGGCTGGTCCCGCCAGACGCTCGAGGAATCGAGCTTCTATGCCTGGACCAGGTTCTACCAGCAGGACGCCAACGCGGTGAACGCGATCGTCAGCTACTACACCCGCGGGGCGGTGGTGGCGCTGATGCTGGACCTGATGCTGCGCGAGCGCGGGAGCAGCCTGCTGGACGTCATGCGACGGCTCTGGAGCGAGCATGGCGAGCGGCCGCTGCCGGAGGGCGAGTCGGTCGAGCGCTTGATCGAGGCGTTCATGGGCGAGCCGATGGAGGCGTTCTTCGAACAGGCCCTGCGTTCGACCGACCCGCTGGACGTCGCGGGGCTGCTGGCCCGTTTCGGCGTGGCGATGATCCCGCGCGGCGAACAGGAGGGGCCTGATGCCGGTATTCGCGTCGACGAGCGCGACGATCGGGCCGCCCGGGTGCAGATCGTGTTCGAGGATCGGCCGGCAGCCGCTGCCGGGCTGGCGGTGGGCGACCGCATTATCGCGATCGACGGCTTTGCCGTTTCAGGGGTCGACTGGAAGGCGCGGCTGGCACGTCGCCGGGCCGGCGACCGGTTGCGTCTGCACGTGTTCCGCGAGGGTCGCCTGCTGGAGATGACCCTGGAACTGGCCCCCGAGTGCCACAACCAGCACCGCCTCGAGCGCAAGGTCGGCGACATCCAGGTCGAGGCCCGCTTCGCCGCCTGGCTCGCGGTGGCCGGCGGCTGAGGGCCTCGGCCGAGGCTCTCGTCGGCACGGGGCGCGTCACCATCCCATCAGGGTCCGAGTCGTGGCAAGATGGCGACCCGGTCACGGCCTCCTAGTGCATCACCATTCATGTCCCCTCGATCCGTCATCGACCTGGATTTTCCCGCGCTCTCCACGCGACTGGCTCGCTCGGACGTATTTTCCGGGTGGCGGGAGGCATTCCCGCCGAGCGTCGATTCGACCAACCGCCTGGTGCGCGAGATGGCCGCGGCCGCCGTCGCCGACGGGCAAGCGCCTCGTGCCCTGGTGGTTGCCGGCGAACAGAGCGCCGGCCGTGGGCGGAGGGGAACCGCCTGGCACAGTGGTGCAGGCGCCGGGCTGTGGTTTTCCCTGGTGGTGCCCGATGCCGGCGGGATGCCGAACGCCCCTCCGGCGCTGGCGATCGCCGCTCGGCTGGCCGCCATCCTTTCGGATGCAGGCATCCCGGCGGCGGTGAAATGGCCGAACGACCTCTATCTCGACGGCGGCAAGCTCGGAGGGCTGTTGCTCGAGCGCTTCGCCATCGACGGGCGACGGGTGTGGCTGGCGGGTATCGGCATCAACTGGCGCGCTCCCCGGGCGACGTTCCCCGACGGCTATCGGGCGGTGGGGCTGGCGGAGTGGTCGCCTGCTCACCGTTCGGCTGGCGCATTCCGGCAAGCGTCGGTGGATCTGGCGGTCAGGCTGGTAGAAGGTGCCGGCGAGGTGATGTGCCGGCCCGAGAGTTGGCCCGGCTGGGTCGAATCGCTGCGTCGTCGGCACTGGCTGTTCGGGGCCCCGGTCGAGGTGCGGCCAGCCCATGGGGGCGCCTATCATGCGCAGGCGGCGGAGATGGGTGACGACGGGTTGCTGACAGTGCAGCTGCCGGACGGGACGAGCCGGACCGTCGGCCCGAACGATCGCGTGCGCCCCCGGAACGGATGGGCCGGGGCCACTGATGAGACAAGCAAGGGAGTTCCAACGCCAGTGAATTGCTACATCGACGCGGGGAACAGCCGAATCAAGGGACGCCTGCAGAGACGCTCGCGCGCGCCCGACCAGCCGTTTGCCGTGGAATGGCCAACGCGGGAGGACGAATCCGGTCGGCAGACGGTGGATCGGCTGGCCGACGGCCTCGATCCGCATCTCGCCGACGAAAAGAAACGCCGTCCGCGTCAGATCGCCGTGGCCTCGGTGGTCGATGAGGAGCGCCGCGAGCAGTTGGAGGCCGCCCTGGAACGCCTGTGCCCCGAAGCACGGGTGCGTTGGCTGGGCGT
This sequence comes from Guyparkeria sp., assembly GCF_041687595.1. Taxonomy (NCBI): domain Bacteria; kingdom Pseudomonadati; phylum Pseudomonadota; class Gammaproteobacteria; order Chromatiales; family Thioalkalibacteraceae; genus Guyparkeria; species Guyparkeria sp. The sequence goes on from NZ_JAWLBP010000015.1 coordinate 34,065, forward strand.
GCCGCGCAAGTGCTGCAACGTACGGGTCGGCTATCCCGATCACCACGCGCTCGGCGTGGACCGCTTTTGCGCCATGATCGAGGCGCATGCCCGGGCCGACAAGCACCCCGTCGTGGTGATCAATGCGGGCACGGCCATTACCCTCGACCTGCTGGACGCGCAGGGAAATCATGTCGGTGGGCTAATCCTGCCCGGCGTGCGCGCCCAGTTGGCCGGCCTGCGTCAGCTGGCTCCCGGTCTGTCGGATGCCCTCGACGCCGTGCCGGGCATCAAGCCGGCCCAAGCGGCCGAAACGGTGGACACGGTCACCCGTGACCTGGGCGTGGCGACGGATACGGCGACCGGGCTCGCCCTGGGACAGGGTTGGATGCTCGGAGCGACGCTCAACCAGATGCTGGCCCTCTGGACGGAGCGGCTCGCGCCGGGCGGCGGCCAGGTGCGGGTGTTCCTGTCGGGGGGCGATGCCGACCGGCTGGAAGGGCTGATCGACCCGGCTTTCGCTGTCTGTGTCGAGCCCGACCTCGTGCTGGCCGGGATCGCCCGACTGGCACGAGCGCGTCGTTGAGTTGGCAAACCCGCCGCGATATGCGTAAAATGCGCGCCCATTGCCGGCTTAGCTCAGTTGGTAGAGCAACCGCCTTGTAAGCGGTAGGTCGTGAGTTCGAGTCCCACAGCCGGCACCAGAGTCCTGATCGGTCGAAATCGACGGATCGCGGGCTGGCGGCACGGAAATGCGCCTTCCGTGTCGCGCGGTCAGCAAAGGGGGTTGGGGTGGTTGACACCCGTCTCCTTTTTGTGAAGAATGGCGCGCTTCCCGGGTGGGGTACCCAAGCGGTCAACGGGAGCAGACTGTAAATCTGCCGGCTCAGCCTTCGCAGGTTCGAATCCTGCCCCCACCACCAGACAAGACGGGTTTCGCCTCAGTGCGGGGCCCAAACGGTCTGCGGGTGTAGTTCAATGGTAGAACCTCAGCCTTCCAAGCTGATGACGTGGGTTCGATTCCCATCACCCGCTCCACTCTGACGATTCCCGGCGACTTCGGCGGGGGTCCGGATTGGACCGACGCGACCCGCAGGGTCGTTTCTGTTGTATAGAGATTGCATTGGCGGCCTCGCCGTCAATCCAGAACATGCTCATGTAGCTCAGTTGGTAGAGCACGTCCTTGGTAAGGACGAGGTCACCGGTTCAAATCCGGTCATGAGCTCCACATTCCATTTGCTTGACCCGGTTGGCGGAGGATGCGATGTCTAAGGAAAAGTTCGAACGTAGCAAGCCGCACGTAAACGTCGGCACGATCGGTCACGTTGACCACGGCAAGACCACGCTGACGGCGGCGATCACGCACGTGATG
>NZ_JAWLBP010000016.1:0-34810 GCF_041687595.1 Guyparkeria sp.
GCCGTACCGCCCGTCCCGTCTCGCCTCGTCGTCGCCCATCGCCCGGTCGTTGAGCACGATGCGGTCGGCCATGTCGCCCGTCGGATCGACGATCCGAATTGTCGCCGTCATGTCGTCGGACAGGCGCGGTTCGATAATCGGTTCGCCGCGATCGGTCAGCACGAGGTATCCCTCGATAATCTCTCCCGGGTGAACCCGACCCGGGATGTCCGGCATCGCGAGATCGAGGTCGGTGATCACCAGGGCACGGTTGTCAGGATCCTCTCGTGCCTGGATGTGCCACGTTCCGGGGCTGGGGCGGGTGATGGTGATCAGGTCGCGACCGGCGCTGTCATCCCAGCGCCAGTCATCCATCCTCTTGGCCCGTTCCACGTCGACTTCGCGGCCATCCGGGAGCTTGATCCGGGAGGGGGCGGCATCGGGTTGGCGGAAGATCACCAGCGTCAGCTCGCGCACGCTGTCATCCACCTGGATCCTGTTGTCTGTCAGGGGCAGGCCGGTTCGCGGGGCGGTGGCCTCGAACAGGGCGAGAAAGGCGCGTTGCAGGTCGGCGCTGCTGCGAGCGGAGATGGCCAGGCCACCGGTCCGGTCGGCGATTTCGGCCAGCATGTCGGTGTCGGCGAACTCCGAGAGGGCCACCGTGTGGACCTGGACGCCGGATTCGACCAGTGACGGGATCACCTCGTCACGCAGGAAGGCCATGGCGCTCTCGTTGTCACCAGTCTCGCGGGACACGTCGACCTTCCCGTCGGACAGGAGGATCACGTGGCGTTGCACCGGGTCGGCCCATCCTCGGTCGGCGGCCTCGAGGGCCGCGGGGATATCGGTGAACGGCTCGTCCGAACGGATCTGACCGGCGACGTGGCGCATGGCCCGTCGGGTATCCGCGTCGGCGGTGGCGGCGGAGAGCAGGTTGCTGACCTGGTCGCCGAACAGGTCGACACGGACCCGGCTGCGCTCGGAGACCAGGTCGGCAAGCAGCCGCAAGGCCGGCCCGCGAAGGTTGTCCGGATCGGTTTCCTTCATGCTGCCGGAGACGTCGATGAGGACATGGAGTTCGGGTGGCGGTTCGGCCGAGGAAATGACAGGGAACAAGGGGAACAATAGGGCGCAAACAAGGACTAACAGCCGACTCGACCGGTTCCCGCCCGTTTTCGGCCGGGGATTCGGTTTTCTGGCACTGCGTGCATCAAGTCGCGGCATAGTGCTGGTATCCTTCGTGCCCCGGACCGGGCTATCCGCGGATAGTCCCGTGTCCTTCCATTCGCTTCAATTTAGCAGTCGTCACGACATTTATGGCTCAGTACATCTTTACCATGAACGGCGTGGGCAAGGTCGTCCCGCCGAAAAAGCATATCCTCAAGGACATCAACCTGAATTTTTTCCCGGGCGCCAAGATCGGCGTGCTGGGTTACAACGGTGCCGGCAAGTCGACCCTGCTGCGCATCATGGCCGGCGAGGACAAGGACATCATCGGCGAGGCCCGTCCACAGCCGGGCACCAAGATCGGCTACCTCAAGCAGGAGCCGGATCTCGACCCGGGGAAGGACGTGCGCGGCAACGTCATGGACGGTGTCGGCGAGATGGCCGAACTGCTCGAGCGCTTCAACGAAGTCTCCAACCAGTTCGCCGATCCGGACGCCGACTTCGAGGCCCTGATGGAAGAACAGGGCAAGCTGCAGGACAAGATCGAGGCCGGCGGAGGCTGGGATCTGGACCGCAAGCTCGAGGTCGCCGCCGACGCGCTGCGCCTGCCGTCTTGGGATGCGGACGTCACGAAACTGTCGGGTGGTGAGCGCCGCCGGGTTGCCCTGTGCCGCCTGCTGCTGTCGAACCCCGACATGCTGATCCTCGACGAGCCGACCAACCACCTCGACGCCGAGTCGGTCGCCTGGCTGGAGCGCTTCCTGCAGGAGTTCGCCGGCACGGTGGTCGCGGTGACCCACGACCGTTACTTCCTCGACAACGTCGCCGGCTGGATCCTGGAACTCGACCGCGGGCAGGGCATCCCGTTCGAGGGCAACTACTCGCAGTGGCTGGAGGCGAAGGAAAAGCGCCTGAAGCAGGAAGAGAAGACCGAGTCCGCCCACCAGAAGGCCATGAAGCAGGAACTCGAGTGGGTGCGCCAAAACCCCAAGGGTCGCCAGGCAAAGTCCAAGGCGCGCCTCAAGCGCTTCGAGGAACTGCAGTCCGAGGAATACCAGAAGCGTTCCGAGACCAACGAGATCTATATCCCGCCCGGTCCGCGCCTGGGCGAGAAGGTCATCGAGGTCAATGGCCTCACCAAGAGCTTCGGTGATCGCGAGCTCTATCAGGGACTGGATTTCTCCGTGCCCAAGGGCGCCATCGTCGGCATCATCGGTCCGAACGGCGTGGGCAAATCGACGCTGTTCCGCATGCTGATCGGCGAGGACAAGCCGGACGCCGGCAGCATCGAGATCGGTGAAAGCGTCGAGCTGGCCTATGTCTCCCAGTCCCGCGAGGACATGGAAGACACCCGGACGGTCTGGGAGGAAATCTCGGACGGCTACGATCACATCACGGTCGGCAAGTTCGAGATGCCCTCACGGGCCTATCTTGGGCGCTTCAACTTCAAGGGCCAGGACCAGCAGAAGTTCATGAAGGACCTCTCGGGCGGTGAGCGCAACCGTGTTCATCTGGCCAAGCTCCTCAAGTCTGGCGGCAACGTCCTGCTGCTCGACGAACCGACCAACGATCTCGACGTCGAGACGCTGCGTGCGCTGGAGACCGCGTTGCTGGACTTCCCCGGCTCGGCGCTGGTCATCTCGCACGACCGCTGGTTCCTCGACCGGATCGCCACCCACATGCTGGCCTTCGAGGACGACGGCTCGGTGGTATTCTTCGAGGGCAACTTCCAGGAGTACGAGGCCGATCGGCGCAAACGGCTCGGCGACGCTGCCGACCAGCCCAAGCGGATCAAGTACACCCGACTGGCGAACTGATCCGGGCAGGCAGGCCGAGGCCTGCCGATCTATTCTCGACGGCCGGGTGGCGCGTGGCGCTCCCGGCCGTTTTCATGTCGGATGGAGGGAGAAACGATGTCACGTCTGTTCGGTTTGCTGCTGCTGTCCGTCTGGCTGGTCGGCTGTGCCACGCATCCTGTCACGGGACGTAGCCAGTTGATGATCATGCCGGAAGGGCAGGCCAACCAGATGGCCTACCAGGCCTATGCCCAGATGGCCGACAAGGGTGATGTGCTACCTGCCTCTGACTCGGCGAGCCGTCGCGTTGCCGCGATCACCCAGCGGATCATTCCTCATGCCGTTCGCATCTATCCCGAGGCCAGCCGTTGGGCCTGGGAAACTCGGGTGTTTCGTGATGACAGCATCAATGCCTTCGCCATGGCCGGCGGCAAGATCGGCGTCAACACGGGCATGCTCGATCGCCTGCGGCCGACCGATGACGAACTGGCCCAGGTGATCGCCCACGAGGTGGCCCACGCAATCTCTGCCCACACGCGGGAGAAGATGTCGATCGCGATGAGCCAGGAGCTTGGCCTGTCGATGGCCACGGCACTGGGTGGGCTGGATGCCCGCACGGCGGATATGGCCCGCCAGGCGGCCACGGTCGCGGTGGGGCTCCCGTACAGCCGGCGCATGGAGAGCGAGGCGGACGAGGTCGGCCTGTTGCTCGCGGCGCGGGCCGGTTTCGACCCGCGTGCGGCGGTGAGCCTGTGGCAGAAGATGCAACGGCAGGGCGGAAGTGCCGGCCCGGAATGGCTCAGCACCCACCCGGACAGTGGCCGACGCATCGAGGAGCTGCAGCGCGCCATTCCGAGAATGATGCCGATCTACCAACAGGCAGTGGGCGGCCGATAAAGCGGCATTGGCTCAGAGTCCCGGGACTTCCTGGATGGTCGCGGAGGGCAGTCGGATCTCGCGAGGGTGGAAGGGCTTGAGACTGCGAACGGCCAGTTGCTGTTCTTCCGCGCGCCGGATGACGAGCTGCTGCCGGGCCGGGCTGGCCGGGGTGTCTGTCGTCGCCGGGTAGGGGGTCAATAGGCAACAGCCACCGTGTTCGGCGGCCAGCTTGAGACGTCGCCGCAGGGCAAAACCGATGGGGGGAAGCCACGCGAGCACAAGTGGATAGATCCCGCTGCGCAGGATCTCCTCGACCGCCCAGCCGAGTTCGCGCGGGCTGCGCGGCTCGACCAGGAGCAGGGAGTCCAGCGTCACGCCACCGCGTTGCCAGCGCTCGGCACACAGCCGGGCCGGTGGGTTGACCAACGCCACACCCCGGTCTCGCGTCAGGTCGCCCAGCAGCGGCAGGAGGATGTCCATCACCCCGAAGCCGAGCGAGGCCTGGCACCAGGAGAGGTAGTCGGACAACGGACCGGTGCCCAGCCTGCCGAGCGGTCGCATGGACGGCGACTGCAGTGGGTGGCCGCTATAGAGCTCCATCAGTCCCTCCCGGGGCCAGCCGCCCCCCAGCATCTCGTCGAGCGCCTGCCAGCCCGTGGGGTAGGGCGATGTCGCCGGGTCGGAACGGCCCGCCTGTCGCCCGCGCCATATGTCATGGCGGGCGAGCAGATCCGCGATACCGGTCGATGACACTGCCTGCTGTCCCATGGTCCGCCCCCGTCCGTTTGCTGTTGCCGGCCCGCGATTTGTTCCGGGCCCTGGTCAGTCGAGAGTCCGCAGGACGCCCACCACGCGTCCCTCGATGATCAGTTCCTCGCGCCGCAGGTCGACCTCGACCGGCGACATGTCCGGGTTCTCCGGGATGAGTTGGACTTTCGGGCCCCGGCGCCGATAGCGTTTGACCGTGACCTCGTCGGCCAGGCGGGCCACCACGATCTGGCCGTTGCTCACTTCCTCGGTGCGGTGCACGGCGATCAGATCGCCGTCCATGATGCCGACGTCCTTCATGCTCATGCCCCGGACACGCAGCAGGTAGTCCGCCCGTGGCCGGAAGAGTGTCGGGTTGACCGGCACCCGGGTCTCGACATGCTCCTCGGCGAGGATCGGGCTGCCTGCCGCGATGCGGCCAACCACGGCCAGCTCGTCCTTGCGGGAAGCGTTCAGCAGGCGGATGCCGCGTGACCGTCCGCTCAGCAGTTCGATCACGCCCTTCTTCTCCAGGGCGCGCAGGTGGCTCTCGGCCGCATTCGGGGAACGGAAGCCCAGCGCGGCATTGATCTCCGCCCGCGTCGGCGGCATGCCGGTCTCGTCGATGGTGTCCCGGATGAAGGCCAGTATCTCGGCCTGTCGCGCCGTGAGATGAGGCGTCGGTTCCTGCTCGGTCATACATGAAACCCCGATGGTTGCTTTGGCAGGATTGTACTGTAAATATGGACAGTATTCATCGAATCCGCCACTTGTCAGCCGAGTCCCCATGAGCAACACCGCAGCATCCTCATCCGGAAAGGCGTCGCAGGAAGAGGGCCCCCTCTGGCTGGCCCTGCGCTTCCCGGAGGCCTGGTTCGAGTCGCGCTGCCCGGAAGAGGAGCGCCTCGCCAGCCCACCGGTGGCACTGCTCGAGCGTCGCCCGGGCATGCCTTGCGTGAAGGCGGTTAATGTCGTCGCCGCCCGCTACGGCGTGAGGCCCGGGCAGACTCGACTGGCGGCGCAGTCGCGCTTCCGCGACGCAGCGTCGGCCGGGACCCCGGAGCTGCGTTTCCTGGAGCCGGACGAGACAGCCGTGGCTCGCTGGCTCGAGGGCCTGGGCGAGACCGCCATGCAGTACACCTCGCGGGTCTGTCGCCCCAAAGCCGAGGTCGCCCCCGGCCTGCTTCTCGAGATCGGCCGCAGCGCGGCCCTGTTCCACGGCCTGGAAGAGCTGCTCGATCGCGTGCTGCACGAGTTCCGCTCGCAGGGCCTGTTCGTCCGCTCGGCTATGGCCCCCCATCCACGGATCGCCTGGGCCCTGGCAAGAGGAAGCGGCGAACAGGACGGGTACGTTCGGGATCGGCGGCGACAGATCGAGGCCGTCTGCCACCTGCCGTTGGCGACGCTCGACTGGCCGGCCGACTGGATTCTCCGGTTCACGGAGATGGGGCTGTCGACTTTGGGGGAGTTGCGGCGTCTGCCGCGGGATGGCGTGGCCATGCGTTCCTCGCCGCGGCTGCTCGAGGATGTCGATCGTCTGTTCGCCGAGCGCGACTGGCAACTGCCCGGCATCACGCCGCCGGCGCGTTTCGAGCGCGAGATCGACCTGTGGGATCCGGCCGTCGGGGTCGAGCGCCTGCTGCTCCTGTCTCGCCGCCTGCTGGTCGAGCTTGCTAATTTCCTGCGCCGACGGCAACTGGCGCTGGATGCCTTCGGGATCACGCTCTGCCACGAGTCCGATGCCCCCACCCGACTGGAAGTGCGAACGGCCGAAGGGGGACGGGACGAACGCATCTGGATGGAGCAGTTGCGCCTGCGCCTGCAGGCGTTCACCGACCTGACGCCGGTCACTCGCATCCAGATGCAGGCCGAGCGATTCATCCGGCCGTCGCCCGGCCAGGTGGCACTGTTCGAGGAGGCGGCCGACCGGGAGCGCAACGAAGTCTCGCTGTGGCATCGACTGGCGGCCCGTCTTGGGGACCGGGCCGTCAGTCGGGTGCAGACGTCTCCGGCCGTCATACCGAGCCGTCAGAGTTGCCGGCTTGCGCCCGCCGGACGGAAGGCGGGGCAGAAGGACGGGGCAGGCGAGACCGGTCCTCGGCCAGACCGGCCGTTCTGGTGGCTCGAGTCGCCCGCCGCTGTCAGGGGGCGTGTCGATCGATGGGGAGAAACGGAGCGCATCCAGACGATCTGGTGGGAAACAGTGCCGGAGACGGCCGACTATCGCCCCGCCGATCTCGCCGACGGTCGTTCGGTCTGGCTGAGGCGAGAACTGACGGAGGAAAGGTGGATGCTGTCGGGGCTGGGAGGCTAGGCACCCGGCGACCGTGGCCGCAGCCCCCGCCACTTCCACCAGAGCAGCAGGCACACGAGCACCCCGCTGCCACCGAACAGCAGGAAGAATGTGGGCAGTTCGATATCGAACCAGGCGAACAGCATCATGCCGAGCAGGCTGCTGACCACCATGGCTAGCGCATTCTGCACGTTCAGCAGGGCAATGATCCGTGCACGCCGGGACGCCGCGGCTCGCGTCTGCAGGTAGCTGTAAAGCGGCACGACCAGCATGCCGGCGAAGAAGCCGGTGGCGGCGACGTCCAGCCCGATCCTCACCAGGTCGGGGGATCGCCCGACCACCGCCGCGGCCAGGTACCAGTCCACCGCGGCGACGGCCACCCCGAGCGCTGCGAACGGGGCCAGCCCCAGCCGGGGACGCCCCGATGACAGGTACCCGACGGCCAGCCCACCGACACCAATGCTGAGTGCGAACAACGCGAGCAGGCCGGTCGCGCCGTCGGCCTCCAGCCCCAGCCACTCCCGGGAAAAGCGCGGAAACTGGGTCAGGTAGCCCGCGCCGACGAACCAGAACCAGCTGATCAGCCACATGGCCTGACGCAGCTCCGGCGGCTGGCGCCGCAGCAGGCGCCAGTTCAGGTACCAGCTCCGGATCGGTCCCGCATGCGAGGAGACCGTGTCCAGCGGTGGGGCGGCGGGGATCATTCGGGCGGTGATCACCCCGACCGCGGCCACGGCAATCACCACCAAGCTTGCCCACAGGGCTGCCGCCTCGCCGGCGGCTGCCAGCAGCCCGCCGGTCAGCGTGCCGCCGAGAATGGCCACGAAGGTACTCGCGGTGACCCAGCCATTGGCACGCATCAGGTGATCGGCCGGAATGTGCCGCGGCATGATCGCGTACTTCAGCGGACCGAACCACGCCGATTGCGTTCCCATGAGGAACACCAGCGCCAGCAGCAGCGGCACGCTCTGCAGCCAGAAGCCCAGGCCCGCCAGGCACATCAGTGCCAGTTCGGTCCACTTGAGGATCCGTGCCAGCCGGGCCTGGTCGATGCGATCGGTCCAATGCCCCGCCATGGGCGAGAACAGAAGAAACGGCAGAATGAACAGACCCGCCGCCAGGTTCATCAGCACATCGACATTGATCGACGCGTCCGTGCCGATGCGGTAGGTGAGCATGAACATCACCGAGAACCGGAAGGTGTTGTCGTTGAACGCGCCCAGGGCCTGGGTCAGGAAGTAGGGCAGAAAGCGACGGGAGAGCAGGCGGACCGGGTCGGGATGTGGCATCGGGCTCGGGATGTTGACGTGTGGTGGCAGCATTGGAACACGCCGGCGATCCGGACGAAAACCACCGCGGAACGGCCCGGACGATCGCCGGCGGTCGTGCTACCTTAACGACCTCCCCAATTCACCGGTTAAAACCTCGAGAGGATGGCATGACGGAGACGGTCGATATCCGGGACCTGCTGGAATTCTGCGAACAGTTGCTGGAACCCGAGAACTACCGGGACTACGCCCCCAACGGGCTGCAGGTCGAGGGGCGCCGCGAAGTGCGCCGGCTGGTGACAGGGGTGACCGCCTGCCAGGCTCTCCTGGATGCCGCGGTGGAGGAGGGCGCCGATGCTGTCCTCGTCCATCACGGCTATTTCTGGAAGAACGAACCGGAAGTCCTCACCGGCATGAAGCGCCGCCGCCTGGCGACACTCATGGCGCACGACATCAACCTGGTCGCCTACCACCTGCCGCTCGACGGACACGACGAGATCGGTAACAACGCCTGGCTCGCCCGGGAGCTGGGCGTGAGCGTCAACGCTCGTTTCGGTCACCAGTCCCTGGCTGTGAGCGGAGATGTGGATCACCCGGTTTCGACCGCCGCGATGGCCGATCGAATCGAGAAGCGGCTCGGCCGAACGCCCCTGGTCGTGGGCCCCCACCAGGAAATCCGACGGATGGGCATCTGCACCGGTGGTGCTCAGGACATGATTGCCGATGCCATCGAACTGGGCCTGGACGCCTTCGTTTCCGGCGAAATCTCCGAGCGGACCACGCACATGGCGCGGGAGGCCGGCGTGACCTACTTCGCCGCCGGGCATCATGCCACCGAGACGGGGGGCGTGCGCCTGCTCGGCGAACGCCTGGCCGAGGAATTCGGCATTTCCCACCAATTCATCGACATAGACAACCCGGCCTGAGTAGCATGAAAGCCGCTCATGACGAGTCATAAAGGGCTTCGGAAAGGTATTAAGCCGGTTTGTTTGACCCCCCGGGCCGAATGCTTAAACTAGCCCCGCCGTAAAATGGCAGATGCTGTGCATCGGATTTTGCCCGCACGCGATATGCAGTGATGCGCCGGCTGTCTGCGGGTGCAGGGAGGCACGTGATGCCCGCCAGAAACACGAGCGGACGGGTACCGAGGACACCCGCCGTGTTCGATCGACGGAAAACTTCGAGGAGTACGACGTAACCATGGCTGATTCTCCCTCCAACCCGGCTCGACGCCGGTTTCTGACCGGCGCGGCGTCGGCGGTCGGCGCGGTGGGCGTAGGCTTTGCCGCCGTGCCGTTCCTGAGTTCCTTCCAGCCCAGCGCCAAGGCCGAGGCGGCCGGCGCGCCGGTGGACGTGAACATCGGCAAGCTCTCCCCCGGCCAGATGACCACCGTGTCCTGGCGTGGCAAGCCGGTCTACGTGGTGCATCGCACCGACCGGATGCTCGAATCCCTGGCCGACGTCGAGGACAAGCTCAGCGACCCGGAATCGGCTGTGGAAACGCAGCAGCCGGATTTCGCCGTCAATCGCTTCCGTGCCCGCGAAGGAAACGAACGCTTCCTCGTCCTCGTCGGCCTGTGCACGCATCTGGGCTGTGCGCCGACCTACCGTCCCGAGGTCGCCCCCGATGATCTCGGCGCCGATTGGAAGGGCGGCTTTTTCTGCCCCTGCCACGGTTCGAAGTTCGACATGTCCGGCCGGGTCTACCGCGGCGTTCCCGCCCCGACCAACCTCGAGGTGCCGGAGTACGTCTACGTCAGTGAGGACATCATCAAGGTCGGCGGTACCGAGGAGGAGTCGGCATGATCAAGAATCTCGGCAAATGGGTGGACGATCGCCTGCCGATCTCGCATTTCTGGAATGCGCACCTGGCGAAATACTACGTCCCGCACAACTTCAACTTCTGGTACTACTTCGGCTCGCTGCTGCTGGTGGTCTTCGTCCTGCAGATCGTCACCGGCATCTGGCTGACCATGAGCTACAAGCCGTCGGCCGAAGACGCCTTCGCCTCGGTCGAGTACATCATGCGTGATGTGGAGTGGGGCTGGTTGCTCCGGTACCTGCACTCCACCGGCGCCTCGTTCTTCTTCATCGCCGTCTACCTGCACATCTTCCGCGGGATGATGTACGGCAGTTACAAGAAACCGCGCGAGCTGGTCTGGGTCTTCGGCGTATTGATCCTGCTGGTGCTGATGGCCGAGGCCTTCATGGGCTACCTGCTGCCCTGGGGGCAGATGTCCTACTGGGGTGCGCAGGTGATCATCTCCCTGTTCAGCTCCATCCCGGTGATCGGCCCCGACCTGGCGCTTTGGATTCGCGGTGACTACGTCGTCTCCGATGCCACCCTGAACCGCTTCTTCGCGCTGCATGTCATCGCGCTGCCGCTGGTGCTGCTGTTCCTGATCGGCGGTCACATCATGGCGCTGCACGAGGTCGGTTCGAACAACCCCGACGGCGTCGACATCAAGGAGAAGAAGGACAACCAGGGCAAGCCGCTCGACGGCATCCCGTTCCATCCCTACTACACCGTCAAGGACCTGTTCGGGCTGGGCGTGTTCCTGTTTTTCTTCGCCATCGTGGTCTTCTACTGGCCCGAGGGCGGTGGCCTGTTCCTGGAGCACCCGAACTTCATCCCGGCCGATCCGCTCAAGACACCCGAACACATCGCGCCGGTCTGGTACTTCGCTCCGCACTACGCGATCCTGCGCGCCGTGCCGGACAAGTTCCTGGGCGTGGTCGCCATGGCGGTCGCCATCCTGATCCTGTTCGTCCTGCCGTGGATCGATCGCAACCGCACCCGCTCGATCCGCTACCGCTCGACGGCGTTCAAGGTGAACCTGTTCCTGTTTGCCGCGGCATTCATCGGCCTGGGTTACCTGGGCACCCAGCCGGCCACCGGGCTGGCGACGCTGGCTGCCCAGATCCTTTCGGCCGTGTATTTCGGCTTCTTCATCGCGGTGTACTTCATCAGTCGTCGGGAGCGAACCAAGCCTGTGCCGGAGCGTTTGACATGATGCGTTTTACCTTTTTCATGATTGTGATTGGCCTGCTGGTCGCCCCCAACGCGAAGGCGGCTAGCAGCAACGTCCCGCTGGAGGATGCCCGGGTCGATCTGGGCGACAAGGCGTCGCTTTATCGCGGGGCCCAGACCTTCATGGACAGCTGCGCGAGCTGCCATGGCGCGAAAATGATGCGCTTCGGGCGGATCGGCGAGGATCTCGGACTGACCGAGGAGCAACTGGCCAAGCTCATGCCCACGGAGCTATCCAAGCCGGGGGATGTCATCGAGACCAACATGCCGGCGGATTATGCCCAGCAGGTCTTCGGCATCCAGCCGCCGGATCTGACGCTCACGGCGCGCGCTCAGGGTGCGGACTGGATCTACACCTACCTGATCAGCTTCTACGAGGACCCGGACGCACTTTGGGGCGTCAACAACGCGGTCTTCTCGGACGTCGGGATGCCGCACGTATTGGCCGCCGAGCAGGGTCTCAAGCAGCCGGTCTACGAGGAGAACGGGGGTGAGAAGCAACTGGTGGGCCTCGAATCGCCGGAGCGGCCCGGCAGCATGAGCGAGGAAGCCTTCGAGGAGAAGATGCGGGATCTGACTGCGTTCATGGTCTACATGGCCGAACCGGCCGCCCTCAAGCGTCACCAGTATGGCCCTTATGTGCTGGCCTTCCTGTTCATCTTCACGTTGATCATGTATCTGCTCAAGCGCGAATACTGGCGGGACATCAAGCACTGATGCGTCCCTGAACAGCGGCAGCCGTCCAGCCGCATACCCCGCGAACCCGGCCCCGAGGCCGGGTTTTTGTTATCATTGCGTTTTAACCATTGCACCATGGGAGGCGCCAATGGCGACCGTCAATCGTCGTTCGGTCATGACCTTGTTCACCAGCCCGGATTCCCCGGACTGTCACCGCACCCGCATCGTTCTGGCGGAGAAGGAGCTCACCGCGGAGATCATCGATCTGTCGGAGCAGGAACCGCCCGAGGATTTCCACGATCTCTCGCCCGAAGGGACCGTCCCGGTGCTCGCCGATCGTGACCTGGTGCTGACCAACGCACGCGTGATCATGGAGTACCTCGACGAGCGCTTCCCCCATCCGCCGCTCATGCCGGTCGACCCGGTCAGCCGGGCGAAGGTGCGTACGGCGCTCTACCGGATTGAAAAGGACTGGTACGGTCTGCTGCCCGAGTTCGAGCGGGGCGAGAAGACCGTGGCGCGTGCACGCAAGCAGCTCAAGGAAGGTCTGCTGTCCGCGGCGCCGGTCTTTTCCGCCATGCCTTTCTTCATGAGCGAGGAGTTCTCGCTGGCCGACGTGACCCTTGCGGCGCTGCTCTGGTATCTCCCCAAGTACGGCGTGGAGCTCTCCGGCCCCGGTGCCAAGCCGATTCTCGACTACATGGACCGAGTGTTCAGCCGTCCCACCTTCCAGGCGAGCCTGACCGAGGTGGAACGCGAGATGCGCGAAGGCTACTGAGGCCCATGCTTTCCAAGCGCCCCTATCTCGTGCCTGCCTTCTACGACTGGATCGTGGATCAGGGCCACGTCCCGCATCTCGTGGTCAATGCCGAGGCGGACGGAGTGATGGTGCCCACCGCCTTCGTCGAAGATGGCCACATCCAGCTGAATATCGGCCCGAGTGCCGTGCGTGATTTCCACATGGACCGCAGCGGCATATCGTTCGAGGCACGCTTTGCCGGTCAGCCGGAGCGTATCCACGTTCCCATGCACGCGATACTGGCGATCGTCGACCGGGATTCCGGGCAGGGAGCGACCTTCCCCGACGAGCCCGGTGAGACCTTCCCTGAAGGCGAGGGGGCGGCCACCCCGCCTCCTGCCGGGAAGCCGGAACGCAAGGGGGGTCCCCATCTTCGGGCCGTGCCGGACAGTGGAGCGGAAAACCCTGCGGGAGAGGAAACCGCGAGCGGTGGTTCGAGCCGCTCCGGGAAATCTTCGGACGAGGATCCCGACGATGATCCGCCGCCCGGTGGCGGCGGAGGCAAGGGAGGACCCAGCCTCCGGGTGATCAAGTAGACCGGGTCAACCGGTCGAGCCGGTCGCCTCGGGTTCGAATCGCAGGCAGACGCTGTTAATGCAGTAACGCCGTCCTGTCGGTGCGGGGCCGTCGTCGAAGACGTGCCCGAGGTGGGCATCGCAGCCACTACAGCGCACCTCGGTCCGGATCATGCCGTGACTGGTGTCGCGCACGTTCGTCAGGGCATCGTCTGATACGGCCTGGAAGAAGCTCGGCCAGCCCGATCCAGAATCGAACTTGGCGCCCGATTCGAACAGCTCTTTCCCGCAACAGACGCAGTGATATCGACCGGAACGCTTCTCGGCATTCAGTTCACCGGAAAATGGTGATTCCGTGCCGCCCAGGCGGCAGACGCGATATTGTTCGTCGGTAAGTTTGTCGCGCCAGTTGTCGTTGCTCATTTCGTTCGCTCTCCTCTGGCAGGTAAACCGCAGCCGTCATGATAGACGCCTGGAGCGACGGGTGATCACCTTGGTGAGGAATGCCGTTCTCGGGTATCATCTTCATGTGGATCTTCCACTGCAGGAATCTGCAATAACCCCTTGAGCAGGAAAAGGATAGGCTGAACAGGATGCCCGGATTGACGAAGCCCGCCATCTTTCGACCGCAACTGGCACTGCTGGAGCTCGTGCTGCTCGTGGTGTCGCTGCTTCTGGGTGTCTATCTCGTCGCGCTGCTCAGCTACGACGCCGCGGACCCGGGTTTCAGTTCCACCGGCAGCCAGTCGGTCCAGAACGCCGCGGGTCTGGTCGGCGCGTACGTGGCCGATTTTGCCCGCTATCTGCTGGGCCTCGGCGCCTACGCGGTCGTCCCGGCAATCCTGCCGTTGCTGTGGCGCACATTCCGGCGCGCCCGACGCGGGGATGGATGGCTGGACTTGGTTTTCGCCACGCAGACGATTGGCGCCGCACTTCTGGTCTTGTGCGTGAGTGTGCTCGCCGCCATCAATCACGCCCCGTTCGAGATGCCCGCGGGTCTGTCGGCCGGGGGAGTCGTCGGTCTGGTGCTGGCCGAAGGGCTTGTGCGCATGCTCGGGGCCCTCGGCAGCACGCTGGTGCTGCTTGGCCTGGCGATGCTGGGCATTTCGGCGACGACCGGGCTCTCCTGGTTCGCGCTGTTCGATCTGATCGGCGCTGCGCTGCTCAAGGCCGTATTCCTGATCAGGTCGGCAGTGGGTTGGCTCGCTGCACGCCTGTCTCTTGGCGGTATGCGGGCGCCGACGCCCATCCCGGAAATTGGAGCCAGTTACGAGGAAGTCGAACAGAAGCGCCGTCGACGTCCTGTTTCACCCAAGAAATCCGCGGCTCCGCCCAAGCCTCCCAAGCCTCCCAAGCCACCTGCACCGAAGCCGCCCTCGGCCACCGGGGCCACTGTCGGCAGTAAGCGCAAGCCACCCCAGCCGGAACTGGGAACGGCCGATGGCAAGCCCATCCTCGAACTGCTCGACCGCCCGGTCCAGCAATCTGCGGGCTTCGACAGGAACGAGCTACAGCACATGTCGGAAGTGATCGAGGCTCGGCTTTCCGAGTTCGGGGTTTCCGTCGAGGTGGTCGCCGCCCATCCGGGGCCGGTGATCACCCGCTTCGAACTGCAGCCGGCCCCGGGGGTGAAGGTCAGCCAGATCTCCAATCTCGCCAAGGATCTGGCGCGTGCGCTCTCGATCGTGTCCGTGCGCGTCGTCGAGGTCATTCCCGGCAAGTCGACCGTTGGTCTGGAGATTCCCAACGTGTCCCGGGAAATCATCGCCTTGCGGGAGCTTCTCGAGTCGAAGCGCTACCGTGAGGCCCGCTCGCCGCTGACCGTGGCGCTGGGCAAGGACATCGGTGGCGAGCCGATCATGGCGGATCTTGCGCGGATGCCGCACCTGCTGGTCGCGGGTACCACGGGCTCGGGCAAGTCGGTGGGTGTGAACGCGATGATCCTGAGCCTCCTGTACAAGGCGTCGGCCGAGGAAGTCCGGCTAATCCTCATCGATCCGAAGATGCTGGAGCTCTCGGTCTACGAGGGTATCGGCCACCTGCTGGCCCCGGTGGTCACCGACATGAAGGACGCCTCCAACGCGTTGCGCTGGGCCGTGGGGGAAATGGAGCGTCGCTACAAGCTCATGGCGCATCTGGGCGTACGGAACATTGCCGGCGCCAACGAGAAGATTCGCGCGGCCATCGATCGTGGTGAACCGATCCGGGATCCGTTCTACGACCACGCCCGGGCACTTGATCCGGACGCACCGCCTCCGACGATCGAGCCCATACCCTATCTCGTCATCGTGGTCGACGAGTTCGCCGACATGATGATGGTGGTTGGCAAGAAGGTGGAAGAGCTGATCGCTCGCCTGGCGCAGAAGGCGCGCGCGGCGGGCATCCACCTCATCCTCGCGACGCAGCGACCATCGGTGGACGTGATCACCGGTCTGATCAAGGCCAACATCCCGACGCGCATCGCCTTCCAGGTGTCCTCCAAAGTGGATTCTCGTACCATCCTCGACCAGATGGGCGCCGAACACCTGCTCGGCCATGGCGACATGCTCTACCTGCCGCCCGGCAGCGGCATGCCGATGCGGGTTCACGGGGCTTTCGTCGGCGACGACGAAGTCCACCGGGTCGTCGAGGCCCTCAAGACACTCGGGGAACCCGAGTACGTCGACGAGGTCCTCTCGGAGGAGACGGCTGCGAACGTCACGCTTCCCGGCGAAAAGCCCGTACGCCCGGACGGGGAGGAGGTCGACGAGCTTTACGATCAAGCCGTGGCGATCGTCACCGAATCGCGCAAGGCGTCGATTTCCTATGTCCAGCGACGCCTCAAGATCGGCTACAATCGGTCGGCGCGTCTGGTCGAACAGATGGAAGAAGACGGCATTGTCGGCTCGCTTGGAGCCAATGGCAGCAGGGAAGTCATCGCGCCGCCACCGCCGCCGGGTTGACCGGCACCCTGAACGCCTCTCGCTTTCCTTTCCCTTTCGCGTGGTGATGCATGCTCAACAAGCAGTATTCCTTTCTCAGCCGCCGTGCCTGGCTTCCGGTCTTCGCCGTTTGCCTGTCCCTGGCGTCCACCCTGGCGAGCCTGCCTGATGTGGCCGCCGAACCCCCTCGCAGTACCGAGCAACTGATCGATTCCCTCGGCTCGATCGAGACCTTCGCCGCGAACTTCGAGCAGGCGCGCATCAATTCCCGGGGCAACATCGCCCGCGAATCCACCGGCGAGTTCGCGATCGCTCGACCGGAGCGTTTCCACTGGCGTTACGAGACCCCCCATGTACAGGAACTCACGGCAAGTAAGGGCATCCTGTGGGTCTACGAGCCGGATCTGCGCCAGGCAACCCGCTCGAAGCTGGACTCGGGCACAGCGGCCCCCATCGCGATACTGATGGGAGATCGACCGGTCGAGGACGTGTTCCATATCCGTGATCTCGGTCGGACCGACGGCGACATGAACTGGTTCGCCCTCGAACCTCGCGAGGAAAGCGGTGACTTCCGCGAGGTGCTCCTTGGCCTGGACAGCGAGGGGCTGAAGGAAATGCGCTTCATCGACCAGCTCGATCAAACCACCCGGGTCGTCTTCTCCGACCGTCGGTTCAATCAGCCCGTCGACGAGGACAGGTTCCGCTTCCAAGTCCCGGACGGGGTCGACGTGGTCGAGGCGCGGGAACCACCCCAGATGCAATAAGGGTTGGTCGATGAGTCCGCAGGACGATCTTTTCGGTAATGCTCTCCCGGATGCCGGCTCCGAATCTCCGGCACCCGAGCCTGCTCGAGCTTTCCGACCGCTGGCCGACAGGATGCGGCCGCAGACTATAGAGGAGTTCGCCGGCCAGACCCGGGTGGTAGGGGAGAGTTCGCCATTGCGGGTCGCCATGGAGAAGGGGCAGGCGCATTCCTGCCTTCTCTGGGGGCCGCCCGGGGTGGGAAAGACGACACTGGCGCGACTCTATGCCGATCGGCTCCAGGCCGAGATCGTCTACCTGTCGGCCGTCGAAGCCGGCGTGCGAGAGCTTCGCGCCGTGATCCAGGCGGCCAGAGACCGTCGGTCCGCGAGCGGTCGGTTGACCGTGCTGTTTCTCGACGAGATCCATCGTTTCAACAAGTCCCAGCAGGATCAGCTTCTGCCGTCGGTCGAGCGGGGCGTCCTGGTCCTCGTCGGTGCCACCACCGAGAACCCGTCGTTCTCCCTGAACAACGCGCTGCTCTCCAGGCTGCGGGTCTACCGGCTTGAGCCGCTCGACCAGCCGGCCATGCAGGCACTGCTGGAACGGGCACTGGACCACCCTCAGGGCGTGTTGGAGACGACAGGCGGCGTACCGCTTCGTATCGATCCCGAGATCCGGAACCGTCTGATCGAGACGGCGGACGGTGATGCCAGGCGCCTGCTGACCTTGCTGGAGCTCGCGGCACAGTTGGCGGAAGAGTCCGAGGACGGCAGCCTTCGAGTGGTGGGAGAATACACGCTGGAGTCTCTTCTCCAGCAGGCACCGAGACGCTTCGACCAGGGCGGGGACGAGTTCTACGATCAGATCTCGGCGATGCACAAGGCGATTCGCGGTTCGAATCCCGACGCCGGTGCGTACTGGCTGCTGCGGATGCTCGATGGAGGCGCCGATCCCGCCTATTTGGCCAGACGGCTGGTGCGCATCGCCTCCGAGGACGTCGGCAACGCCGATCCGCGGGCACTGACCATGGCGCTTGACGCCTGGACTGCCTATGACCGGCTCGGCGTGCCCGAAGGGGAGCTGATGCTTACCCAGGCGGCCATGTATCTGGCAGTCGCGCCCAAGAGCAACGGCGTCTACAAGGCGCATAACGCGCTACTGGCGACTATCCGCGAAAGGGGGTCGGACCCCGTGCCCATGCACCTGCGCAATGCGCCGACGAGTCTCATGGAAAGGGAAGGCTGGGGGAAGGGCTACCGCTATGCCCACGACGAACCGGATGCCTACGCTGCGGGCGAGACATACCTTCCCGAGGGTCTTGTCGGTCAGCGCTTCTATCAGCCGGTCGACCGGGGACTCGAACGCACGATTGCCGAACGCATGGCGCACTGGGCCGAGCGTGATGCAGAGGCGGGCGAGGGCGGAAGCGCAAGCGGCTGACCTGACCGCCCCGAGACGATTCAGGTTACCGGCTCGACGCCCTCGATCCGCAGCAGGCGGCGCTTGATCCCGGTCCCCAGCGCATACCCCCCTAGGCGTTTCCCGGCGGCCAGCACTCGGTGGCAGGGAACGAGTGGCGGCCAGGGATTGGCGCCGACGGCCTGTCCCACCGCTCGCGCCGCCCTCGGTCGTCCGATGGCACGGGCGATATCACCGTAGGTGGAGTACCCACCCGGCGGAATGCGACACAGCTCCCGCCACACCTGGCGTTGAAAGCGTGAGCCCACTGGCGGGAACAACGGATGGTCCACCCACTCCTGGCTTTCCGCTTCGGGCCATCCCGCCAGCGCATCGATGATCGTCTCGACATCCGCGGTCACCTCGTCTCGGGGCACCACCGTCACGCAGGCGGTCGCCTCGATCCGTATCGTCGCGATACGCCCGTCGACCAGGTCGAGCTTCGCCCACAGGTTGCTGTCACCCAGCGGCGTCCCAATGCATCTATCGGCACTCATGGCTGGACCTTCCTGCGGGTCATCAGGTGTTCGAGCCCTTCCTGCCACGTCGGAAGATCTTCTCGCTGCCGGTCTGCAGCAGTTCGAAGAACATCGGGATGAACAGGATCGCCACGTAGGTCGCCAGGATCATCCCACCTACGATCGGCGTGCCCAGCGAGTTGCGCGCGGCCTCGCCGGCGCCAGTCGCCAGCGCCAGAGGCAGCACGCCCAGGATGAAGGCCATCGAGGTCATGATCACCGGACGGAACCGAATGCGTGCCGCCTTGAGCGCGGCTTCCTTGATCGACAGTCCGTCCTGGAGGTGCATCTTCGAGGCGAACTCGACCACCAGGATCGCGTTCTTGGCGGACATCGCGATCAGTACCAACATACCGACCTGGAAGTAGATGTCGATGTTTAGGCCGCGCATCCAGATCGCGATCAGGGCGCCAAGCACGGCGAACGGTACGGCGGTGATGACGGCGAACGGCAGCGACCAGCGCTCGTACTGCGCGGCGAGAATCAGGAACACCATGATCACGCCCAGCAGGAAGGCGATCGCCCCGGCCGAGCCGCTGGAAAGCTCCTGGAAGGCCGACCCGACCCAGCCCAGGGTGTAATCGCCCCCGCCGAGCGCCTGTTCGATGACTTCCTGCATCGCGGTCAGTGCCTGACCCGAGGAGTATCCTTCGGCCGGATTCCCCATGATCTTCGCGGCCGGGAAGATATTGAAACGGTCGATCACATCCGCGCCCGTTGTGCGGGTCAGGGTGACCACCGAGCTGATCGGCACCAGCTGCTGCTTCCCGTTGCGGACGAAGACGTTTTCCAGGTCCTGCGGGTCGGCGCGGAACTCGGCATCCGCGGCCATATTGACCTGAAAATTGCGCCCGAATAGCGTGAAGTCGTTGATGTAACGGGTGCCGAAGGTGCCCTGCATGGTGCGGAACACCGCAGCGACCGGCACGTCCAGGGCGTAGGCCTGCTCGCGGTCCACGTCCATGCGGAATTGCGGCGTATTGTCGACGAAGGTGGTGCGCACCCCGGCCAGCTCCGGCCGCTTGTTGGCCGCGGCGACCAGGGCGTTCGCCGCCTCGGCAAGTTCCTTGACGTCGGCCGAGCCGCGCTGCTGGAGATAGGCCTCGAACCCACCGGTGGTCGACATCCCGCGGATCGGCGGCGGCACGAACGCCATGATCATGCCTTCCTCGATCTGGGTTCCCGCGCCCATGGCCTTCTTGACCGTCGCCTGGACGCTCTGGTCCTCTTCGGGGCGCTCCGACCAGTCCTTGAGCCGTGTGAAGGCCACGCCCTTGTAGGGGCGCTGGGTTCCTGCCAGGAGATCGAAGCCTGCGAAGGCGACCTGCATCTGCACGTCCGGGTTCTCGCGAATCATCGCCGAGTACTCGTCTCGCACTTCACCCGTGCGCGAGAGACTCGCGGCCGGGTCGAGATTCAACGTCGAGATGAAGTAGCCCGGATCCTCTTCAGGAACGAGACCGGTCGGCGTGCTGCGGAACATTACCACGGCGGCCACCACGATGCCGGCGAAGATCAGCAGACCCACCGGCCAGGCCACGAGGAAGAAGTGGACCACCTTCATGTAACCGTTGCGGAAGGCATCGAAGCCCCGGTTGAAGATCCGGAACGGCAGGACCGGCTCCTTTTCCTTGTGGTTCTTCAGGAGCAGGGCGGTCATTGACGGGGTAAGCGTCAGGGCGACCACGCCGGAAAGCACCACCGAAATAGACAGGGCCACGGCGAACTGGCGATACATCTCACCGGCAAGCCCCGGGATAAAGGCCACCGGCACGAACACCGCGAGCAATACCAGCGTGGTTGCAACGATCGGGCCCGTAACCTGTTCCATGGCCTTGATCGACGCCTCCCGGGCCTTTAGGCCTTCCTCGCGCATCAGGCGCTCGACGTTCTCGATCACGATGATGGCGTCGTCCACCACGATGCCGATGGCCAGTACGAAGCCGAAGAGGGTCAGCAGGTTGATCGACATGCCGGTCAGGAACAGGCCGGCCAGGGCGCCGATCAGGGCGACCGGTATGGCGATCAGAGGCACGATGGTCGCGCGTGGCTTCTGCAGGAATATGAAGATCACAAGGGTGACCAGGATCAGTGCCTCGACGAAGACCTTGAGCACTTCCTTGATCGAGATACGCACGAAGTCGGTGGTATCCAGCGGGATCCTGTAATCCATGTCACCCGGGAATCGCTCGGAGAGCTCTGCCATCTCCTCACGCACCTGAGCCACGGTCTCGAGCGCATTTGCACCGGGGGCGAGATAGATGCCCATCGGGACGGTCGGTGCGCCGTTGTAGGTGGCGTTGAAGCCGTAACGCTGTGACCCGAGTTCAATCTCGGCAACGTCGCTAAGGCGCAGCGTCCCACCGTCCTCGGACGAGGCCAGGATGATGTTCTGGAATTCCTCGACGTCGGAAAAGCGCCCCTGGGAGGTGATGGTGTAGGTGAACGCTTCACCTTCCTTGTTGGGCGAGTCGTTGAACTTGCCGGCGGCAAACTGGGCGTTCTGTTCCCGGATCGCCTCGGCGATGTCGTCCTGGGTGAGGTTGAAGTGCGCCAGTTTCGCCGGGTCGAACCAGACCCGGATGGAATAGTCCTGTGCGCCGAACAGGCGGGCATCGCCGATGCCGGGCACCCGCTTGAGCGAGTCGAGGATGTTGATCAGGCCGTAGTTGCTCAGGAACTTGGTGTCGAACTGCTCGTTCTCGGAGATCAGCGTGATCACCATCAGCAGCGAACTGCTCTTCTTGTTCACCACCACGCCCTGGTCCCGCACTTCCTGCGGTAGCTGGGGCAGGGCGCGCTGGACACGGTTGTTGACGTCGATGGTCGCCTGATCGGGGTCGGTACCGGTGGCGAAGGTCACCGAGAGGTTCATCGTGCCCGCATCCGAACTGCCCGACGTCATGTAGAGCATGTCGTCGACGCCGTTGATGGCCTGCTCCAGCGGGGCGGCGACGGACTCGGCGAGGGTGCCCGCGTCGGCACCGGCGTAGGTGGCGCTCACCTCGACTTCGGGCGGAACGATCTCCGGGTACTGCTCGACGGGCAGCCCGGTGAACGCGGCCCCACCGGCGATCATGATCACGATCGCCAGCACGGTGGAGAAAATGGGGCGGTCAATGAAGAACTTGGAAAACATCAGTGCACTCCGTGTCCGTCAGGCTCGGTATCGTGACGGACGGCAAGAACCGTGAACGTGGAATCGATGGCCTATCAACGGCTCTCGTCTTTGTATTCCTGTGGCTCGATGGTGGCTCCCGGACGCACCTTCAGAAGGCCGTCGGCCACGATACGGTCTCCCGACTCAAGCCCCGATTCGATGATCCGTCCCTGCTCACTCATCGGGCCAAGCGTCACGCGGCGCTGCTCGACCGCGTTCTCGTCATCAACGACGAACACGACGGTACTGCCAGGCTCCGCACCCGTGCCGATGGCCGTTTCGGGAACGATCAGGGCACCCTTCGGTTCCGCCACCAGCAGGCGGACACGGACGTAGCGGTTAGGCCGGAGCACGTCGCCGGGGTTGTCGAATACACCACGCAACAACATGGAGTTCGTGCCGCGATCGATGCTCGCGGCACGGTAGTTCAGTTCGCCGGTGACCGGCTCGCCATCGGGACCGGCCACGTCGACCAGTTCGGCGGGTGTAGTGTTTTCAGGTTGGGGGTTGAGGGCGGGAGAGTCGGCAAAGGGATCATCCACGGGGAAGGAAACCAGCACCTGGATCGGATCGATTTCCTCGATGGAGACCAGGCGATCGCCGACCCCCACGAGGTTGCCTGCAGACACGGCCCGACGGCCGGCTATACCCGGGATGGGCGCCGTGACCTCGGTGTAGTCGAGGTTGATCTGGGCTGATTCCAGCCGGGCCCTTACCACCGCAAGCTCGGCCTGAGCGGTCTCGAGCGCCGAACGGGCGTCATCGCGCTGCTTCTCGCTGGCCACTCCGCGTTCGAACAGGGAACTGATCCGCCTCCAGTCGCGCTGGGCCGCAGCGAGCGTCGCCTCGGCAGACGCCACGTCGGCCTGCGCTTCATTGACGGCTGCCTGATACGGTCGCGGATCAATGCGGAACAACGGATCGCCTTCCTCGACCCGGCTGCCCTCGGTGTACTCCCTTGACTCGAGGATGCCGTCGACCTGGGCGCGCACCTCCACGTGGCGGTTCGCCTCGGTGCGCCCGGTGTACGTCTTGAATACCTCGGTGTCGGTCGGCTCGACTGAGAAGACGGGCACCTTGGGAGGCGGGCGATCGCCCCCCGCCTGGGCCCAGGACTGGCCGGTCATGCCCAGAGCCAGTGCCAACGAGACAAGCAGCTTGCTGCCGGCGGACAATGAAGAAGTGCGCAATGCGGTCGACATGGAAGATCACCGAGCTTGTTGGCCGGCCTGATGCCGGCCGGGTTCTTGCCGAGTCTCGGGCAGTCGGCGAGACGACTCGTGTATCGCCTGCCCACCCCTCGTATACTGGAAACAGTTAGTGTACTAACGAATACCCCTGCCAGCAAAGAGAAACGTGTGCTCGCGTCGGACATCGCCGAGCCTACGATTCATCTGTCAGGCGAGAGCTTGGATACGTTAGGCTAGACCGATAGGAAATTCACGCCGAAAGGAGCGTTTCACGGTGAGCGAGACCATATTCAGCAAGATCATCAAACGGGAAATACCGGCCGACATCATTTTCGAGAACGAGCGGGTGCTGGCATTCCGTGACATCAATCCCCAGGCACCGGTACACGTCCTGGTCATCCCCAAGAAGGCGATTCCGACCGTCAACGACATTCACCCGGAGGATCAGGAACTGATCGGAGAGCTGTTCACGGTTGCCGCCCAGATCGCCGCGGAAGAGGGCATCGCGAAATCGGGCTATCGCACGGTGTTCAACTGCAATGAAGATGGTGGCCAGGAGGTCTATCACCTCCACCTGCATCTGATGGGTGGACGTGTGATGCACTGGCCGCCGGGCTGATGAGGAACTGAGTTTCAGTCCGTCTTCAGCAACTCCTGGTATTGACGCAGTCGCCTGGCCAGGATCTTCCCCTCGTCGACGGCGGCAAGGACCGCGCAGCCCGGTTCGTTCATGTGACGGCAGTCATTGAAACGACAGTAGGCGGCCGCCTCGGCTATCTCGGGAAAACCGGCATCCAGTACTTCTTCCGGCACCTGCTCGAGCGGGAAGTCCCTCAGGCCCGGGGCATCGATCAGGCCGCCGGGCATGTCGGCAAAGCGGTACAGCGTGCTGGCTCTGGTGGTGTGCGTACCTTCCCGGTTGAAGGCCGATATCTCACCGATGGCAGCATCGCCGGCCAGGGGGGTGATCTCCCGGGTCAGGCTGGTCTTGCCTACCCCGGAAAGGCCGATCATGAGGCTGGTACGGCCGGCCAGCGCGGTTTCCAGTTCATCCATGCCCCGACCGGTCTTGACCGAGGTCCAGATCACGGGGAAACCCAGCCCCTGCCAAAGGGCCAACGTCGTCTCGATCTCCTCGAGGTCCGCCGGCGCGGTCTTGTCGAGAAGATCCGCCTTGTTCAGGAGGATCAGCGGTCGAGCTGGAAGCGCGAGCACCGCGACCAGGGTGCGCTCGACCACTTCCGGGTTCATCCAGGGCAGGGGGGCGGTGACGATGATGACCTGATCGATGTTGGCGGCCATGAGCTTCTTCTTGCCGTAGGCATCCGGTCGAACGAGCAGGTTGACTCGTTCCTCGCGCTGTTCGACGACGACGTGACCATGATCGTCATGACGCCAGCGAATCCGGTCACCGGTGGCCAGGCGCCCCACGGTTCGCCGCGCCCGGGCGCGGTGAAGCTTGTGGACATCGTCTTCAATCAACAGGTCGTGCCCGTGGTGGGTGACCACCACCCCGGTGAGCAGGTCGTCGCCGACCGGGGTCTGCCCGACTCTCCGACGGCGGTCGACCTGGCGCTGCTGCTGCTTGGTGAGTTTCGGTCCCCGTGCCATGGCGTCAGAGAAGGAAGAGCGTCGCGAGGCCGAGGAAGATGAAGAACCCCCCCGAGTCGGTGATCGCGGTGATCATCACCGAGCTCCCCAGGGCAGGGTCCCGTCCCATCCGGGTGCGCACGACCGGTATGGTGACACCGAAGAAGGCTGCGCTCAGGAAGTTGAGCGTGACGGCGGTCATCATTACCAGCGACACACCGAGGTTCTGGTACATGAGGAAAGTTGCCCCGGCCAGCACGCTACCCCAGACCAGCCCGTTGATCAGGGCCACCTTCAGCTCCTTCCCGTAGAGCAGTCGGATGTCATCACCGCCCAGCTTTCGGAAGGCCAATTCACGGACGATCATGGTGATGGTCTGGTTGCCGATGTTGCCGCCCATCCCCGCAACGATCGGCATGAGTACCGCCAGGGCGACCAGTTGCTGGATCGATCCCTCGAACAGGCCGATCACCTGGGCGGCGATCAGCGCGGTGACGAGGTTCACGGCCAGCCACGGCGCCCGGTTGCTCACACTCTTGCGCACCGGCGCGAATATGTCCTCTTCCTCGGACAGACCCACCTGGGAGAGGCGCTCTTCGTCACTCGACTCGCGGATGTAGTCGACTACCGCATCGATGGTGACGCGCCCCACCAGACGGTCCACTTCGTCGACCACCGGCGCACTGACCAGATCATAGCGTTCGAAGGCATCGGCACCGTCACGGGCCTTGTCCTCCGGGTGAAAACGCACGGCGCCGCTCTCCATCACGTCGGCAACGACGGTGTCCGGATCGTTGAGCAGTAGTGTCTTGAGATGGATCACGCCCTCGAACAGACCGTCCCGGTCGACCACGAAGAGCTTGTCCGTGTGATCGGGCAGGGACTCCATGCGCCGCAGGTAACGGAGGGCGACTTCGATGGTCACGTCACCGCGAACGGTCACCAGGTCGAAGTCCATCAGCGCGCCGATCATGTCCTCCTCGTAGGACATGACGAACCGCAACTTCTCGCGGTCGTCGATCGGCAGGGTGGTGAACACCTCCTGCATCATCCCCTCGGGGAGGTCCGGTGCCAGGTCGGCCAGCTCGTCGGTATCGAGGGTATTGGCGACGTTGAGGATCTCGTCGCGGTCCATGACCTGGATCAGGCTGTCGCGGACCGAGTCGGAGACTTCCAGCAGCACCTCGCCGTCCCGTTCCGGGCGCACCAGCTCCCAGGCGACCAGACGTTCTTCCTGCGGCAGGGACTCCAACACCTTGGCGATGTCCGCCGCGTGCAACCGCTCGATTTTCTCGGCCAGCCGCGAGAGCTGCTGGTTACGGACCACTTCTTCCACCAGCACTCTGGGCACGTCCGAATCGCCGTGCTCCCCGAACTCGTCGACCTGGTCGCCGCGCGAGAGGGTGTCGCGGATCTCGCGGATCAGCGCGTCCATCTCCTCCTGGCGATCGATTTCGGTCAGTTCGGGCATGGGGGCACAACACCTCGTGGCCTTGAGAAGGGCGGAAGACCCGTCCAGGAATCGGAAACCGGCCGGCAACCGAGCCGGCGACAGTATAGCCGACGCCGGCGTGCCGGGGCAGGGGATTCCATATGCGAGCGCCCTTCCGAGACACCGATCACGGTCCGGTCCGACCGTCCGGGAAGACGAACATGCTAGGCTCTTGGCGTTCCCCGATTACCGGGATTTCGACAGCGCAACAAGACAGGGATCCAAGTGCATCGACCTGAAGAGAACCTGATCTGGATCGATCTGGAGATGACCGGGCTCGACCCGGCGCGTGACACCATCATCGAGATCGCGACCCTGGTCACGGACAAGCACCTCAACGTGCTCGCCGAAGGGCCCGTGGTCGCGATCAGCCAGCCGGAGTCGGCCCTTGCCGGCATGGACGAATGGAACCAGCGCACGCACGGCCAGAGTGGACTGATCGAGCGGGTACGTCGCAGCGACTGCAGCGTGCGCGACGGTGAGGTCCAGACGCTGGAATTCCTGCGTGCGCACGTCCCGGCGGGCGTGTCGCCGATGTGCGGGAACAGCATTTGCCAGGATCGGCGCTTTCTCGCGCGCCTGATGCCGGAACTCGAGGCCTACTTCCACTACCGGAACCTGGACGTGTCGACCGTCAAGGAACTGGCCCGGCGCTGGCAGCCCGACGTCCTGTCCGGGCTGAGAAAGAACGCCACTCACCAGGCGATGGACGATATCCGTGCCTCGGTGGCCGAGCTGTCCCATTACCGCGCCGGCTTTTTCCGGCTCTGAGCCGCCCGGTCTTGGTAGACTTGGTCGGGCCATGCTCGCAGGGTCTCCCGGGTGAACAGCAAGCACGAAACAAGCGGAGTGAACCAGATAACATGAGTACGAAAATCGGGGTGGTCGGCGCCAACGGCCGCATGGGACGAAACCTGATCGAGGCGGCCCACCACGGCGCACACACGCAGATCGGGGCGGCATTCGCCCGTTCGGGAAGCCCGATGATTGGCCAGGATGCCGGCCAGGTCGCGGGGATCGGGCAGATCGGTGTGCCGGTCGTGGGTGACATGGCGGACCACTGTGATGCATTCGACGTGCTGGTGGACTTCACGTCCATCGAGGCCACCATGAGTCATCTCGAAGTCTGTCGTCGCAACGGTCGGGCCGTGGTGATCGGTACCACCGGCCTCTCCGAGGCCCAGAAGGACATGCTTCGCGAGGCGTCCATGGACATCCCGGTGGTCTTCGCTCCCAACATGAGCATCGGCATCAACGTGCTACTGCAGGTGCTTGGCCAAGTCTCGAGCATGCTGGGTGACGACTACGACGTCGAGATCATCGAGGCGCATCATCGGCACAAGGTCGATGCGCCTTCGGGCACTGCCCTGCGCTTGGGCGAGGCGGTGGCTGACGCCCTGGACCGCGACCTCAGCCGGGTGGCGATCTACGGTCGCGAAGGGATCACCGGAGAGCGCCCGCCCGAAACCATCGGGTTTTCCACCATCCGGGGCGGCGACGTGGTCGGTGACCATACCGTCCTGTTCGCCGGCATCGGGGAGCGGGTGGAAATCACCCACAAGGCGTCCAGTCGCATGACCTTCGCCAAGGGGGCCATTCGTGCCGCCCACTGGGTGGCCGACAAGCCCGCGGGACTGTACGACATGGCACACGTGCTGGGACTCAAGCC
This sequence comes from Guyparkeria sp., assembly GCF_041687595.1. Lineage (NCBI taxonomy): Bacteria > Pseudomonadati > Pseudomonadota > Gammaproteobacteria > Chromatiales > Thioalkalibacteraceae > Guyparkeria > Guyparkeria sp. Next base: position 27,895 of record NZ_JAWLBP010000016.1, read on the forward strand.
GGTTTAACCGGAATCGGTTTTCCCGGCGGCCATGCCGCATTCGAAGCCGCTTCGCGCAACGATCACCCCCAACGCACACGTGGACAGCCGAGGGGGCTTTCAGTCATAATTGCCCCAATTGGTCGGCCGTCTTCCACGGCGGTCCGCTTGTGCCTGGCCGCCCCGGTCGATAGCGATGCCATGCATCCGGCCTCGGGGCGCAGATCGACACGACAATTCTTGGGGGAATGTTCTTGGATAGCACGGCCTCAGACGCGACACCCGCGCTCCCGGCAAACACGGCGCTCCTGGCTCTCGAAGACGGGAGCGTTTTTTACGGAACGTCGATCGGCATCGACGGGGAGTCGGTAGGCGAGGTGGTTTTCAATACCGCCATGACAGGCTATCAGGAGATCCTCACCGATCCGTCCTACCGTCGACAGATCGTGACACTGACTTACCCCCACATCGGCAACGTCGGCACCAACGCCGAGGATGCGGAGTCGGATTCGGTCCACGTGGCCGGCCTGGTGATCCGCGATTCCGGCGAGATGAGCAGTTGGCGCGGCACGCAGACCCTGCGCGACTACTGCCAGACGAACCGTCTGATTGCCATTTCGGAAATCGACACCCGCGAGCTCACCCGCCGGTTGCGGGACAAGGGCGCCATGAACGGTTGCCTTGTGGCCGGTGCCGAACTCGATGCCATTGCCGCGGTCGAGAAGGCGCGCGCGTTTGCGGGGCTGGCCGGCATGGACCTCATCCCGGAGGTTGGCACCGACGAGAAGCGCGAGTGGACGGAAGGCAGCTGGTGGGTCCGCGACGAGACTCGCCCCGAAGCCACCCGCCACGTAGTGGCCTACGACTACGGCTTCAAGCAGAACATCCTGCGCATGCTGGTCGATCGCGGCTGCCGGATCACGCTGTTTCCTGCGGACGCTCCCGTCGAGGACCTGCTCGCCGAGAAGCCGGACGGCATCCTGGTCGGTAACGGTCCCGGGGATCCTGCCGCCTGCACCAAGGCCATCGGCGACATCAAGTCGTTCCTCGAGTCGGGTATCCCCCTGTTCGGCATCTGTCTCGGGCACCAGTTGCTCGCGCTGGCCAGCGGTGCGAAGACCAGCAAGATGAAGTTCGGCCACCACGGCGCCAACCACCCGGTGCAGGACATCGAGAGCAAGCGCGTGCTGATCTCCAGCCAGAACCACGGCTTCGCGGTCGAGGAGGGCAGCCTGCCGGAGAACGTCCAGGCAACGCACCGCTCGCTTTTCGACGGCAGCCTGCAGGGCATCCGGCGCACCGATTGCGCCGCCTTCAGCTTCCAGGGCCATCCGGAGGCCAGCCCGGGCCCTCAGGATCTCGACATTCTGTTCGATCAGTTCGTCGAGAGTATCGACGCCCGCCGCTGAACCCATCTACCGAGAATATTGACTGTCCAGCCACGGCTGACAGGTGAGTCGAGCATGCCAAAGAGAAACGACATCCAGAGTGTACTGATCATCGGGGCCGGTCCCATCGTCATCGGTCAGGCCTGCGAGTTCGACTATTCGGGCGCCCAGGCCTGCAAGGCGCTGCGCGAGGAAGGCTTGCGGGTCATCCTGATCAACTCGAACCCCGCGACGATCATGACCGATCCGGAGATGGCCGATGCGACCTACATCGAGCCGATCACCTGGGAGGCGGTCAGCGCGATCATCGAGAAGGAACGTCCGGATGCGGTACTCCCGACCATGGGCGGCCAGACGGCGCTCAACTGCGCGCTGGACCTTCATCGTCACGGGGTGCTCGAGCGTTTCGGCTGCGAGCTGATCGGTGCGAGCGAGGACGCCATCGACATGGCCGAGGACCGCGAGCGGTTCAAGCAGGCGATGGCCGAGATCGGCCTGTCCACGCCCGCCTCGACGGTGGTACACACCTTCGACGCGGCCATCGCCGCACAGGCCGAGATTGGCTTTCCCGCCATCATCCGCCCCTCCTTCACCATGGGCGGCACCGGTGGCGGCATCGCCTACAACCGCGAGGAGTACGAAGAACTCGTGCGCCGCGGTCTCGATCTCTCGCCGACGAACGAACTGCTGATCGAGCAGTCGGTGCTCGGCTGGAAGGAATACGAGATGGAGGTCGTGCGCGACAAGAACGACAACTCCATCATCATCTGCTCGATCGAGAACCTCGATCCGATGGGCGTGCACACCGGCGACTCGATCACCGTGGCACCGGCGCAGACCCTGACCGACAAGGAATACCAGGTCATGCGCAACGCCTCGCTCGCGGTGCTGCGCAAGATCGGCGTGGAGACCGGGGGCTCGAACGTGCAGTTCGCGACCAACCCGGAAAACGGCGACATGATCGTCATCGAGATGAACCCGCGGGTGTCGCGTTCCTCCGCGCTGGCCTCGAAGGCCACGGGTTTCCCGATCGCCAAGGTTGCCGCCAAGCTCGCCATCGGCTATACCCTCGACGAACTGAAGAACGACATTACCCGTGGCGCGACGCCGGCATCCTTCGAGCCGACCATCGACTACGTGGTCACCAAGATACCGCGTTTCACATTCGAGAAGTTCCCGGTGGCCAATGACCGCCTGACCACGCAGATGAAATCCGTGGGGGAAGTGATGGCCATCGGCCGGACCTTCCCGGAATCCCTGCAGAAGGGCCTGCGCGGTCTGGAAATCGGCCGGGATGGCCTGGACGAGGTGCTCGAGGGCAGCCTGTCCGACGACGACGTGGAGGACAAGCTGGTCCGCGAGTTGCACGCGCCGGGTGCTGAGCGCATCTGGTACGTGGCCGAGGCCTTCCGCCGCGGCTTTGACGTCGAGCGCGTCCACCGGCACTCCTTCATCGACCGCTGGTTTCTCCGTCATATCCGCCATTTGGTGGAAACCGAGGAGACCCTGCGGGGTACCGCTCTCAAGGAAATCGGTTCGGATCGGATGTACCAGCTCAAGCGTCTGGGTTTTTCCGACGCGCGCCTGGCCAAGTTGCTCGACGAGACCGAGAGTACCGTCCGCTCCCATCGTCATGCGCTGGGCATCCGCCCGGTCTACAAGCGGGTGGACACCTGTGCTGCCGAGTTCCCGACCTCGACGGCCTACATGTACTCCACCTACGAGCCGTTCTGCGAGGCGGAACCGACCAACCGCGACAAGATCATGATTCTCGGCGGGGGACCCAACCGCATCGGGCAGGGCATCGAGTTCGACTATTGCTGTGTTCATGCCGCGCTCGCCCTGCGGGACGATGGTTACGAAACCATCATGGTCAACTGCAATCCGGAGACGGTCTCCACCGACTACGACATCTCCGACCGACTGTATTTCGAGTCGCTGACCCTCGAGGACGTGCTCGAGATCATCGAGATCGAGAAGCCGCGGGGCGTGGTGGTGCAGTTCGGTGGTCAGACGCCGCTCAAGCTCGCCCGTGACCTCGAGAAGGCAGGGGCGCCGATCATCGGGACCACGCCGGATGCGATCGACCGGGCCGAGGACCGCGAGCGCTTCCAGGACATGATCCACAAGCTGGATCTCAAGCAGCCGCCAAACCGCACGGCCAAGTCCGCCGACCAGGCGATCCATCTGGCCGCGGAGATCGGCTACCCGCTGGTGGTGCGCCCGTCTTACGTGCTCGGTGGCCGGGCGATGGAGATCGTCCATGACGAGGAGTCGCTCAAGCGCTACATCCGTGACGCGGTCAAGGTATCCAACGAGTCGCCGGTACTGCTCGACCGGTTCCTCGACGATGCCACCGAGATGGACATCGATGCGGTCTGCGATGGCGAGGACGTGGTCATCGGCGGCCTGATGGAGCACATCGAGATGGCCGGCGTGCACTCGGGCGACTCGGCCTGCTCGCTGCCGCCCTACACGGTTTCGCGCGAGGTCCAGGACCGGGTGCGCGAACAGATCAGTGCGATGGCCCGCGAGCTGAACGTGGTCGGTCTGATGAACACCCAGGTGGCCATTCAGGGTGACGACATCTACATCATCGAGGTCAACCCCCGGGCATCGCGGACGGTGCCGTTCGTCTCCAAGGCCGTCGGCATTCCGCTGGCCCAGGTGGCGGCGCGCACGATGGCCGGTATCAGCCTCAAGCGTCAGGGCATCTTGGCCGAACGCATCCCGCCGTTCTATTCGGTCAAGGAGGCGGTGTTCCCGTTCATCAAGTTCGCCGGTGTCGACCCGCTGCTCGGACCCGAGATGAAGTCCACCGGCGAGGTGATGGGCATCGGCCGCGAGTTCGGCGAGGCCTTTGCCAAGGCCCAGGCCGGTGCGGGAAACTCACTGCCGCTCTCCGGCACCGCCTTCGTCTCCGTCAAGAAGGGCGACTACAAGGGTGTCGAATCCGTGGCCCGCGCCCTGGTCGAATGGGGCTTCACCCTGGTGGCCACTCGCGGCACGGCCAGGTTCCTCAGTGACCGTGGCCTGTCGGTCACCCAGGTCAACAAGGTGACCGAGGGCCGGCCCAACGTGGTCGACATGATCAAGAACAAGGAGATCGCATTGATCGTCAACACGACCTCCAACAGCCAGCAGTCACGGAGCGATTCCTACGAGATCCGCCGCGAGGCCCTGCATTACCGGATTCCGTACTTCACGACCCTGGCCGGTGCCGAAGCCATGGCTCTGGCCCTGAAGTACCTGCATCAGCCGGTTTCGGTCAACCGTCTCCAGGACCTGCACCAGGAGTGTGTTGCATGAAACAGACACCGATGACGGCCGCCGGGGCGGCCAAGCTCGAGGAAGAACTCAAGCAGCTGCGCAGCGTGGAACGCCCACGGATCATCGCGGCGATTGCCGAAGCGCGCGAGCTGGGCGATCTCAAGGAGAACGCCGAGTACCACGCGGCGCGCGAGGAGCAGGGCTTCGTGGAAGGGCGCATCAAGGAGATCGAGGCCAAGCTCTCGCATGCACAGATCATCGACGTCACCCGCATGCCGCCGGGCGACAAGGTGATCTTCGGTGCGACGGTCGAGCTGCTGGACCTGGATACCGACGAGGAGATCCGCTACAAGATCGTCGGTGACGACGAGGCCGACATCAAGCAGAACCTCATCTCGATCCATTCCCCCATCGCCCGCTCGCTGATCGGCAAGTCGGTGGGCGACGAGGTCGATTTCAAGGCACCTGGCGGTCATACCCGCACCTTCGAGATCGTCGAGGTCGAGTACATCGCCTGACCACGAGCATCGCGCCCGCAACCGGCGCGTCGATGTCGGCAACCCATTCACACCATCGGATAATCCATGCTTGACGCGCGAGTTCTTCGTCAGGAAACCGAACAGGTCGCGGAACGGCTGGCCCGCCGCGGCTTCACCTTCGACCAGGAGCGCTTCGAGGCGCTCGAGGCGGAACGGAAGACCCTCCAGGTGGAGACCGAGTCCCTGCAGGCCCGCCGCAACGCCGAGTCCAAGAAGATCGGCAAGGCCAAGGCGCAAGGGGAGGACATCCAGCCCCTGATCGCCGCGGTCGGTGAGCTCGGCGAAAAGCTCGACTCGACAAAGGCTCGACTGGCGGAGATTGCCGAGGAACTCGAGGCCTTTCTGGCCGGCATCCCGAATCTACCCGACGACGATGTTCCCGCCGGCGAGTGCGAGGACGACAATGTCGAGAAACACGTCGCGGGCGACATTCCGTCGTTCGATTTCGAGCCGCGCGACCATGTCGACATCGGGGCTGGGCTGGCCGGTATGGATTTCGAGGCCGCCGCGAAGCTGACCGGTGCCCGTTTCGTCACGATGTCCGGACCGGTCGCACGGCTTCATCGGGCCCTGGCGCAGTTCATGCTTGATCGGCATACGCTCGAGCATGGCTACCGCGAAGTGGAGGTCCCGTTCATCGTCCATGCCGATTCACTGTATGGCACCGGCCAACTGCCGAAGTTTGCCGATGACCTGTTCCGGATCGAGGGCGAGGCCCCCTGGTATCTCATTCCCACTGCCGAAGTGCCGGTGACCAACCTGGTCCGTGACGAGATTCTCGACCGGGATGCCCTACCGCTGAAGATGGTGGCGCATACGCCGTGCTTCCGTTCGGAGGCAGGCGCCGCCGGTCGGGATACCCGCGGGCTGATTCGCCAGCACCAGTTCGAAAAGGTCGAACTGGTTCAGATCGTTCCGGCGGGCGAGTCCGAGCGCGCACTCGAGGAACTGACCGGGCACGCCGAGGCGATCCTCGACGCCCTCGGGTTGCCATACCGTCGCCTGGTGCTGTGCACCGGCGACATGGGTTTCTCAGCAGCCAAGACCTACGACCTGGAAGTCTGGCTACCGGGGCAGGGCAAGTATCGCGAGATCTCGTCGTGCTCCAACACGCGCGACTTTCAAGCCCGCCGCATGGGTGCGCGGGTACGAGGGGCGGACGGCAAGCCGGAGCTGGTTCACACCCTCAACGGATCGGGACTTGCCGTCGGACGTACGCTGGTCGCGGTACTGGAAAACTACCAGTGCGAGAACGGCGACGTGATCGTCCCGGAAGTGCTGCGTCCCTACATGGGTGGCATCGAACGGCTCGAGGCGCTTTCATGACGGTCGTGATCAACGATCCGTTGTTCGTTCAGGTCCGTGAAACGATCATCAGGACGCTCGATCTGCCCGGCCCCGCCCAGCGCTTCTCTCCTGACAGCGGCCTGTTCGGCGAGTTGCCGGAGCTGGACTCCATGGGCGTAGTGTTGCTGCTGACCGCGCTCGAGGACCGGTTTGACATCCAGCTGGCCGACGACGAGATCGACGCGGAATGGTTCGTGACCTTCGGCACCGTCACCGATTTCATCCGACGGCGTACCGAAGACGCCTGAGACGACTTCCCGGGTATACCCCGCATAAGAAAACCGCCCTCCGGACGAAGGGCGGTTTTCTCGTTATCGACGACAGGGCCCTGCGGCCCTTGCTTCATTCGCCGGTCAGCTGGTGATACTTCTCCATCAACTGGTCTTCGGTCTC
>NZ_JAWLBP010000017.1:0-33980 GCF_041687595.1 Guyparkeria sp.
GCCCGCAACGAAAAAAGGCGCCCGAAGGCGCCTTTGTTGTTCCTATCGATTCAGGATCGATTAGAACTTGTGGACGAGGCCCACGGAGAAGGCGTTGCTATCGCTGCCGTCGAAGTTGGCGCGCTCGCCGTGACCAGTGCCTTTCGTCAGCTCGTAGGTGCCGGCCAGGTCAGCATCCATGGAACCGTAGGCAGCGTAGAGGCTGGTCTGCTTGCTCATCTTGTAGTCGTAACCGACAGCCCACAGCTCTGCACCGTTGTCTTCAACGGCATTGTCCGTGTCGTCAGCTACGTAGTACTGGGCCTTGACGGTGCTCTTGCCGAAGCCGTAGGCGCCACCGACACCCCACATTTCAACGTCGTTATCGTCTTGGAAGCCAAGATCGGTGATCTGCTGGTACAGGCCGACAACCTTGAAGCCGCCCAGCTTGTAGCCGAGACCGACACGGTAGGCCGACTCTTCGCTGGAAATGCCAGCAACATTCGGATCGTCGATGTTGTGCTGCTCGTAGCCACCGTCGATCATGAAGCCGGCGATTTCATAGCCAGCAGTCAGGCTGTAAGCATCGTACTCGTTGTTGATGTCGGTCGGAGCAGAAGCGTCGTCGCCGCTCCAGTTGGTGACGTAGGCACCCATGGCGCTGAAGCCACCCAGGTCCGGCGTGGCGTAAGCGAGGACGTTGTCCAGACGCTCGTCGAAACCAGCCGTGGTCGGGCTAGCGCTAGTGCCACGGATGATGGCACGAGAATCGCCGATGGTGTCGCCGAACAGGTCGTACTTACGGCCCAGGGACTTGAACGGGGTGTCGTGACGACCGCCGATGACCGTACCCCAGTTGCCGGTGAAGCCGACGAAGGTGTTACGGGTCTCGCCGCCGAGACCGGAGCCAGCCTTGCCGCCCCAGTCCAGACCGTTTTCCCACTGGTAGATCAGGGCGAGGTTGTCGGAAATGTCTTCCTTGCCCTTGATGCCGATGCGGGAAGAGTTGGAGGCAAAGCTGTAGTCGGAGTTATCGACATTGTCGCCGCCCCAGACGTCGATGGACGTGTGGATCTTGCCGTACAGGGTGGTGTCGGCCATGACAGCTGCCGGAGCGGCAACTGCAGCGGCGACTGCCATTGCAATGATGTTCTTTTTCATCGGTTCCATCTCCAATGTGGTTGTGAGATTTCCAAATTTCCCCGGTTTCAGTCGGGTCGTTCACCAGGTACGCGGCCAATACTAGCCCTATGGAAGGCCCTGACAACCCCCTGCGGGGCCCGTTCGCAACAAAACGGTGGTTGTCTGTTGCATGAGTGCAACAAGGCGCCTTGCGGCGCAAGAAGTGAGAGGTCAGATATCAGAGGTCGGAGGGTGAGCTGGAAGCTGACAGCTTGAAGCCGAAAGAGAATGGTCTCCTGTGATTTCTGACCTCTGACTTCTTACTTCTTCCCCTTGGTCTGGCCATCGCGGCTGAAGCCGCTCCTACGAGCGCCTCTTCAAGCTTCCAGCTTCCAGCTTCCAGCTGTCAGCTTCCCGCTTTCTTCAACACATCGAACCCGCCCTGGTCGGCATGGTAGGACGACCGAACCATCGGGCCGGCGGCGACGTGGGTGAAGCCCAGGGCCTCGGCCTGGCGGCCGAGCTCGGCGAAGTGCTCGGGGGAGACGAAGCGCTTGACCGGCAGGTGGTGCACCGACGGCTGCAGGTACTGGCCGAGGGTGAGCATGTCGACGCCGTGATCGCGCATGTCGGCAAGTTCGCTCAGCAGCTGCTCGTCGGTCTCGCCAAGGCCGAGCATCAGGCCGGACTTGGTGGGCACGTCGGGACAGCGGCGCTTCATCTCGGCGAGAAGGTCCAGCGAGCCCTGGTAGCTCGCGCCCGGCCGCGCGGCGCTGTAGAGCTCGGGGACGGTCTCGAGGTTGTGGTTGAACACGTCAGGCGGCTCGGCGCTGAGGATGTCGATGGCCTTCTCCACCCGGCCGCGGAAATCGGGGGTGAGAATCTCGACGATCAGGCCGGGGTTGGCCTCGCGCAGGGCACGGATAACATCGGCGAAGTGCTGGGCGCCACCGTCGCGCAGGTCGTCGCGGTCGACCGAGGTGATCACCACGTACTTCAATCCCATCGCGCGCACGGTCTCGGCCAGGCGGGCCGGCTCCTCGGGGTCGACCGGGCGCGGCTTGCCGTGGGCCACGTCGCAGAACGGACAGCGGCGCGTGCAGATGTCGCCGAGGATCATGAAGGTCGCCGTGCCGTTGTCGAAGCATTCGCCGAGATTCGGGCAATTGGCCTCCTCGCAGACGGTATTCAGCCCCTGCTCGCGCACGACGCGCTTGAGGCGCTGGACCTCCGCGCCGCCCTGCGGTCGGGCGCGAATCCAGCTCGGCTTGCGCATCGGTGCGCTGGGCTCGATCTTGACGGGGATGCGCGAGACCTTGTCGGAGGAGCGCATCTCCCGGGTCGGGCTATCGGGCCGGGTGGCGGCGTTGTACGAGGAATCGGTCATGATTCTTTCTCCGGGGCTCGGGAGGCCGGCCTGGTTGGCGCCGAAGGTTCGGTCATCGCGCCTGAAGGCGCTTCCTACGGCAGGCAACGGGCCAGGTTGTCGGTCAACTCGCGGGCGATGGCCGGCAGGGCCTCGCCGTCGCCAAGGAGTCTTTTCACGTCGGTGACGGCCAGCCCTTCGTAGCCGCAGGGATTGATGCGGGCGAACGGCGCCAGGTCCATGTCGATGTTGAACGACAGGCCATGATAACAGCGGCCCTGACGGATTTTCAGACCCAGCGCGGCAATCTTGGCCCCGTTCACGTACACGCCCGGGGCATCGGCGCGACGCTCGGCCAGGACGCCTCGGTCGGCGAGCCAGTCGATCACCGACTGCTCCAGTGTCTGCACCCACTCGCGCGGACCGAGCCCGGCCCGTCTGAGGTCGACCAGGGTGTAGAGCATCAGCTGCCCCGGGCCGTGGTAGGTGACCTGCCCGCCGCGGTCGGTGGGCACCACGGGGATCCGACCCGGCGCCAGCAGGTGCTCGGCACGCCCGGCCAGCCCCTGGGTGAACACCGGCGGATGGGTCAGGGCCCAGAAGGCGTCGGGCGTCTCCGACGTGCGCCGGGCGGTGAAGCGGCGCATGGCCGCCCAGGTGGCGCGGTAGTCGCGGGACTCGCCCAGCCAGTGGACTTCGGGGAATCGGGGCATACTAGGCAGGACTGGAACCAGTTGAGCGGGAAGTCGACCTCCCGGCCGACTGTCGGGCTGAAGCCCGACCCACAGTAAAGAGCTGGAAGCTCGAAGCTGGAAGATCTCTGAGTGAGAAAAATCCTACCCGAAGTTCCGCGCACAACCTCTTTCAGCTGTCAGCTTCAAGCTTCCGGCTTCGCTCAGAGACACATCTTGACGTCCGGGTGCGCAGTGATGGCGCGGTAGACGTCATCGATCTGCTTCCTGGAGGTGGCGGTGAAGGTGACGGTCAGGCCGACGAAGTTGCCCTTGCCGCTCTCCCGGCGGGACCAGGCCGATTCCGGCAGCCCGGGCACCACGCCGTCGACGGCCCGGCGAATGTCCTCGACGAAGGCATCGGTCGCCGGCCCCATGATCTTGATGGGGAACTCGGTCGGGAAGTCGATCAGGGTCTCGCGCTCCAGCGCCGCCTCGTCCTCGGCCACGCTGGGCTTGTCGAAGGGGTTGCAGGTCTTGCCGCTGCCGCGGAAGTGGGGATCGTCGCTCATGCGGGTCTCCGCTGGCTTTGCTTGAGTTGCTGGAAGTGCCCGTCGAGGTGTCGCGTGACCGGGCCGGGCCGACCGGCACCCTTGCCCTGCCCGACCGGCTCGCCGTCGATCTCGAGGACGGGCCACAGGTCCTTGGTGGAACTGGTGAGGAAGACCTCGTCGGCCCCGCGCAGTGCGCTGACGGTGATGTACGACTCGTCGAGTTCCACCAGCCCTTCCCGCCGGACCAGATCGATCAGCAGCCCGCGGGTGATGCCGGCCAGCATCTGCGGACCGGTGGGGGCGGTGACCAGCCGGCCGCCGATCACGGCGAACAGGTTGGTGGCCGAGCCCTCGATCACCAGCCCGTCGCGCACCAGGATCGCCTCGTCCACGCCCTGCTCGACCGCCTTCTGGCGGGCCATGGTGTTGGGCAGCAGGTTGATGCTCTTGATGTCGCAGCGCCCCCAGCGCTGGTCGGGCAGGGTGATCGCTCGCGCGCCGTCGCTGCGCGCGCCGATTGGCGAGACCGTCGCCATCACGCCCGGGGCTGTGGCCGGGTCGGGCCAGGCGTGGTCCCGGGGCACCGGGGCGCCGCGGGTCACCTGCAGGTAGATGGCCGCATCACGACCCGCGTAGTCCTCGAGCAGGCGATCGAATATCTCCTGCCAATCTTGGCGCGCGAGCGGCTCGGAGATGCCTATCTCCCGCAGGCTGCGCGACAGGCGATCCATGTGCGGCTCGAGGCCGAACAGCTGCCCGCCGAAGGCGGGAATCACCTCGTAGACGCCGTCGCCGAACAGGTAGCCACGGTCGAACACGGACACCTGCGCGGTGGCCGTATCACACCACTCGCCGTTGAGATAGACGGGGCGCGCGCTCATTCCCACCATAGCCAGAAGCTGTCGGTCAGGCGCTTGACCAGGCCGCCTTCGGGGTTGTCCTCGAGGGCGACCACGGACTGCTCGGCGATGGTGTCGTCGCCCAGCGAGACCTTAAGGCTGCCCAGCCGGTCGCCCTTGGCGATCGGCGCGGTCAGCTCGGGATCGAGCTTGAGCGTGACGGCCAGTTCGTCGCTCTGCCGCTTGGGCACCAGGACGGAAAGGTCTTCGCGCAGGCCCACCGGGGTCTGGTCTGTCTCGCCCTTGTAGACGCGCGGACTGGCCAGGGTCTCGCCGGCCTCGCGCACGTCGACCGTCTCGAAGTGCCGGAAGCCGTAGTTGAGCAGCGCCTCGGCCTGGTTGTTGCGGGCCTCGTCGCTGTCGGTGCCCAGCACGACCGCGACCAGGCGCATGCCTTCACGCGCACCGGAGGTGGCCAGGCAATAGCCGGCCTCCTCGGTGTGACCGGTCTTGCCGCCGTCCACCCAGTCGTTACGGAACAGCAGCTTCTCGCGGTTGTACTGCTTGATGCCGTTGTAGGTGTAAGACTTCTGCCGGAAATAACGGTAGAGGTCCGGATGCTCGTGGATCAGTCGCGAGAGCAGCGTGGCGATGTCACGCGCCGACATCAGGTGCCCCTCGGCCGGCCAGCCGGTGGGATTCTCGAAATGGGTCTCTTCCAGGCCCAGGCGCTCGGCGGTGGCGTTCATCTGGGCGACGAAGGAGCTTTCGTTGCCACCGATGTACTCGGCCAGGGCCGTGGCCGCATCGTTGCCGGACTGCACGATCATGCCCTGCAGCAGTTCCTCGACGGTCACGGTCTTGCCGGCCTCGATGAACATGCGCGAACCGCCCATCCGCCATGCCTTCTCGGTGACGAGCACCTCGTCGTCCATGGCGATGTCGCCGGAGTCGAGCGCCTCGAAGGCAAGGTAGGCAGTCATCAACTTGGTGATGCTCGCCGGCGGCACGGAACGATCGGCATCCCGCTCGACGATGGTCTGCCCGGTGGTGTAGTCCAGCAGGATGTAGGAGCGCGCCGACAGGTCCGGCGCACCCGGCGTGGGCAACGCCGCCTGTCCCATCGCGCTCCAGATCGCCGCGAAGGCGAACAGCGCAGCCAGGAACCCGTGACGCCACCAGCCGCCGCGTCGAAGGGATGACAAGGCCTTGATCATTTCTTCACCACCATTTCTGCATCGTTGAATCCCATTTCCCGGAGCCGGGCCATCGTGTCGTCGAGCGCCCGCTGCGAATCGAACGGTCCGACTCGCAGGCGTGTCAGCTCGCCCCCCTCCTGACGCAAGGGGGCGATCCCGGCCCCCTTGAGGCGAGCGCGGACAGCCTCCGCATTCTCGCGGTCGCGGAAGGCGCCCACCTGGACGAAGACGTTCTCGCCCCAGCGGACCTTTGGCAACGCCGAGCGCCCCCAGTTCCCCGAATCCGCATCCGAGATGCTCACCGTGCGGGCGGAGGCCTGGTCCTGCTGGCCGGGCCCGACCACCTCGACGTCCACCAGCGCGGTACCCTTCTCGGTCATCCCGATCTTGTGGGCCGCGGCGTAGGACAGGTCGATAACCCGGTTGTCGACGAACGGGCCACGGTCGTTGACCCGCACCACGACGCTTCGACCGTTCTCCAGGTTGGTCACCCGCACGTAGGCCGGCAGCTGCAGCGACTTGTGCGCCGCGGTCATCTTGTACATGTCGTAGGGTTCGCCCGACGACGTCGGCCGGCCGTGGAACTTGTTGCCGTACCACGAGGCCACGCCACGCTCGCGATAACCGGCATTGCTGTCGCGAACCTGGTAACGCTTGCCGAGCACCTTGTAGCTGCTCGGGTTGCCCTGGCGGGCGGGCGGCTCGGCCCGGGGCTCGGCATCGGCCGTTTCGGCCCGGTCGACCGAGGGGGAGCTGGAGCAGCCGGCCAGTGCCAGCAGGGCCGCGATCAGTGCCAGAACGGGCATGCGGAGCGCCCCCATGCGACCCCCGGCCTCGTTTCGACCTGCGACGCGCACCATGGTCACCCCCCGACCTCCCGATCGGCCTCCAGGCCGGCGGCGACCGCCTGGGCAAGCTGCCAGACGGCGGTGGCGTAGAGCACGCTGTGGTTGTAGCGCGTGATGACGTAGAAGTTGTTGAACCCGACGTGGTATTCGACATCGTCACCGTCGGTCAGGGTGAACAGCATCACCTCGAAATCATCCGGCACCGGGGCATCATCGGGAACGGTCACGCCCCGCTCACGCAGTTCGGAAAGCGAGGTCTTCGGCTTGAGATCGCGTCCGGTATTGAGCAGGTCGTCCACGTCGGCATCATTGATCTCGACACGCATCATCACCGGCTCGCCCTGCCCCCAGCCGTGCTCGACGAAGTAGTTCGCCACGCTGGCGAAGATGTCCTCCTGGCTGTCCCAGAGGTCACGACGACCGTCGCCGTCGCCGTCCACGGCGTAGTGGCGGTAGCTCGACGGGATGAACTGGGGCATGCCCACCGCCCCGGCATAGCTGCCCTTGGCGCGGTCAATGTCCAGACCCTCTTCGTCGACCAGACGGATGAAGTCGATCAGCTGACCGCGGAAGAATTCGCCCCGGCGGGGATAGTCGAACCCCAGGGTGGCGAGCGCGTCGATGACGCGATAGCCGCCCGTGATCCGTCCGTAGAAGGTTTCGACGCCGACGATCGCGGTGATGATCTCGCGCGGCACACCGTAGGTCCGCTCGATTTCCTCGAGCAGGTCGGCATGATCGCGAGCGAAGGCGACACCCTGCTCGATGCGCTTTTCGGTGAGGAAGATCGGCCGGTACTCGCCCCAGGTCTTCGATTCGGCCGGACGGGTAATCGCATCGATTATCTTCTGCTGGTACTCGGCCGAGGCGATCCACCGCTCGACATCCTCCCGCGGCGCACCGGTCTCCGCCACGGCCTCGTCGATGAAGGCGCGCACGTCGTCGCGCTCCATGTAGTCCCCGGTGGTGGCAAGCACACCGGGACTGGTCAACCCGAGCGCCGTCACCAGAGCCACGGCGCCGATTGCTCGACTGCCCCGGACAAACCCTGTCAGTGCCTTGTTCATCAGCGATCGTGCCCCAGGAAGCTGCGTTGCGTGCGGATGCTCATCAGCATACCCAAACCCACCATGATGGTCACCAGCGCCGTGCCGCCGTAGCTCAGCAGCGGCAGGGGCGCGCCCACCACCGGCAGCAATCCCAGCACCATGCCGGCGTTGACCAGCACGTAGACCATGAAGGTCATCGAGATCGACGCGGCCAGCAGGCGTCCCTGCACCGACTCGGCATGCTCGGCGATCCACAGCCCCCGCCAGATCACCGCGAGATAAAGGGCGAACAGCACCGCCAGCCCCACTAGGCCGAATTCCTCGGCGTAGACGGCGAGGATGAAGTCGGTGGTGCCCTCGGGGAGGAAGTCGAGGTGCGACTGGGTGCCCTGCAACCAGCCCTTGCCCCACACTCCGCCCGAGCCGATCGCGATCATCGACTGGATGGTGTGATAGCCCGAGCCGAGCGGGTCGGCCGCCGGGTCGAGCAGGGTCAGCACGCGCTGCTTCTGGTAACCGTGCATGAAGAAGAACCACATCACCGGGATGACGGCGACGGCCAGGGCGACGAAACTGCCGATGTACCACCAGGACAACCCGGCGAAGAAGAGCACGAACAGCCCCGAGGCCATGATCAGCAGGGCCGATCCCAAGTCCGGCTGGAGCATGATCAGGCCGGTGGGAATCAACACCGCCAGCATTGCCAGGATCACGTCGACGAACCGCGGCGGCAGTGGCCGGCGCGCGAGGAACCAGGCGATCATCATGGGCATGACCACCTTCATCAGCTCCGCTGGCTGGAAGCGGATCACGCCCAGGTCCAGCCAGCGCCGGGCCCCACCGCCCATGTCGCCCACCAGCCAGACGGCCACCAGCATCAGGGTCACCATGGCAAACAACCACGGCGCGGTGGCGAAGAACCAGCGCTGCGGTATCTGCGCGATCACCAGCATCAGGCCGAAGCCGAGCCCCATGCGCACGATGCTGCGCTCGACCCACTGGGCGCTCTGCTCCGAGGCCGAATACCCGGCCACCAGCCCGATCGTCGCGATCAGGCAGACGAAGAACAGCAGCACCGGGTCGAGCTTGAAGATCGACCGCAGCGTCATCTCGAGACGCTCGCTCCACCGCGCTGCCTGCAGTCGCTCTCCGGCCATGGTCAGTCCCCGTACTCGGAAAATTCGGGCTGGATCTCGGAGTCCGGCTCCACGCCGAACCAGAAATCCATCACCTTGCGGGCGATCGGCGCCGCCGTGCCGGAGCCGCTGCCGCCATGCTCGGCGATGACCGCCACGGCTAGCTCCGGATCGTCAAACGGCGCGAAGCCGACGAACAGGGCATGGTCGTGCAGCCGGCGCTCGAGTTCCTCGGCATCGTATTCCTCGTCCTGAGCGACCGAGAACACCTGGGCGGTGCCGGTCTTCCCCGCGATGGGGTACGGCGCGGCGATCTTGTTCGCCGTGCCTCGCTCGTGCTCGACCACTGCCAGCATGGCCTCGCGGGCACGGCGCCAGGCATCCGTTCGTTCGATCTCGACGGGCGGGCGCATCCCGCGATTGTCCGCCACCAGCCAGGGGCGGTGCCGGGTACCCGACTGCGCCAGGGTGGCCGTCATGTCGGCCAGTTGCAGGATGGTGGTCAGCATGTAGCCCTGTCCGATCCCGGCGATCACCGTCTCGCCGGGGAACCAGATCTCGTCCTTCACGCGACGCTTCCAGTCCCGCGAGGGAATCAGGCCGGACCTCTCGCCCGGGAGGTCGATACCGGTCGGCTGCCCCAGGCCGAAATCCGTCAGGAACTCGTGCATCCGGTCGATGCCCATGCGATAGGCCAGGTCGTAGTAATAGACGTCCACCGAGCGGAACACCGATTCCTCGAAGTCGACCCAACCGTGCCCCCACTTGCGCCAGTCGCGATAACGGTGCTTGTTCCCGGGGATCTGGTAGTACGGGCCGGCGAAGAAACGCTCGTCCGGCTCGATCAGCCCGTCCTCCATGCCCACGACACCCATCAGTGGCTTGATGGTCGAGCCCGGCGGGTAGGCCGCGGTGGTCACCCGGTTGTAGAGCGGACGGTCGGGGTCTTCCAGCAGCGCGCGGTAGGTGTCCCGGCCGATGCCGTCAACGAACAGGTTGGGATCGAACGAGGGCCGCGAGACCATTGCCCGGATGGCGCCGTCGCGGGGGTCCTCGGCGACCACCGCCCCGGCGTACTCCCCGAGCGCGGCCGCGGCGATGCCCTGCAGCCCGACATCGATCGAGAGCGCCAGGTCGTGACCGGGCGTGGGGCGCACCGTTTCCAGCACCTCGATCTCGCGCCCCAGGGCGTCGACCTCGACCACCCGATAGCCCGGCACCCCGTGCAGACGGTCCTCGTACTGCCGCTCGATGCCGGTCTTGCCGATGTACTGCGTGCCCTGGTAGGCATCCGCGTCGATGCGCTTGACGTCCTCGGCGTTGATCCGCCCCACGTAGCCGACCACGTGGGCCAGCAACTCGCGATACGGGTAGACACGCTTGAGGCTGGACACGATCTCCGTGCCCTGCAGCCAGGGCTTGAGCCGGGCGATGCGCGCGCGCTCGACCTCGTCGAGATCGGCCTTGACCAGCACGGGGTCGAAACGACGACCGACACGGATGCGCTCGGCGAGCGCCTCCACCTCGGCGGAGTCCAGCTCGAGCACCCGGGCGAGCATGTCCAGTTCGGCACGGACGTCCCGGCTGTGCTCCGGGGTGATCTGCACCTGGTAGGTGGCGACGTTGTCGGCCACCACCTCGCCCTGGGCGTCGAAGATGCGGCCGCGCTCCGGCGGCAGGACCACGATGCGGGTGCGATTCTGCTCCGCCTTGGCCGAGTAGTAGTCGTGCTGGGCGATCTGAAGCCAGGCGGCACGACCGAAGAGAATCAAGATCACGAACAGTGAGACGACCGCCCCCAGCAGGATGCGCATGCGAAAGACGCGCCGGGCCCTGCCATGGTCATGCAGGCGATCGGGTTGCCGATACAGCATCGGTCGTCACCACCATCAGTGAGAAGCCGGAGGGAAAGCGGGTGATGCCGGACCCCCGGCCTCGCTCGACCCGGCATCCGACACCCCCCACCAGCCGCGGACGCGCCGTCTTGGCGCGACAACCCCGGGCAGTCACCCGGGGCGGGACGATCACTCGGCCTCGTAGCGCGCGATCGAGTCCTCGATCTCCTTGCAGGCGGCTGCCTTGTCGGCGAACCCCTTGCACTCGACCCACTTGCCCGGCTCGAGCGCCTTGTACTGCTCGAAGAAGTGCTGGATCTGCTCGAGCAGGAACCCCGGCAGATCATCGACCTTCTTCACGTCGTGGTAATGCGGGGTGAGCTTGTCATGCGGCACGGCGATGATCTTGGCGTCGATGCCCGACTCGTCGGTCATCTCGAGCATGCCGACCGGACGCGCACGGATCACCGAGCCGGGCTGCAGCGGAAGGGGGGCGACCAGCATCACGTCCACCGGATCACCGTCGTCGGAGAGCGTCTGCGGAATGAAGCCGTAGTTGGTCGGGTAGTACATCGAGGTCGCCATGAAGCGGTCGACCAGGAGCGCGCCGGACTCCTTGTCCAGTTCGTACTTGACCGGTACGCCCTGCACGGGGATCTCGATGACGACGTTGATGTCTTCCGGGGGGTTCTTGCCAGCGGGGATCTTCGACAGGTCCATGGGGTCAGCCTCGAATCGATTGCGTGAATTTTCGGATGAACGGATCGAATTCGCGGCCTGCAAAGGCAAGCCGCGACGTTTTGGTTATGATACCGTTTTTCGCCGGTTGACCGGAGCCCCGGATTCAACCTCGCCCCGGTGACACGCCGGACTGGCCAAACCCACAGCAAACGCGATCTTGAAAACCATGCGAATCGTACTTTTGGGCGCCCCGGGTTCGGGCAAGGGCACACAGGCGGCACGCCTGGTCGAACACTACCAGGTACCGCAAATCTCCACCGGCGACCTCCTGCGCGCCGCCGTGGCCGCCGGCACCGAGCTCGGCCAGAAGGCCAAGGCCGCCATGGACGAGGGTCAGTTGGTCAGCGACGACATCGTGCTGGGCATGATCCGCGAACGGCTGGACCAGCCGGACACCGAACGCGGCTTCATCCTCGACGGCTTTCCGCGCAACATCGCCCAGGCAGAGGCGCTCGACAAGATGCTCGAGAAGATGAAGCGGCCGCTGGAGATGGGCATCCTGCTGGACGTGCCGCTGGACAATCTGATGAAGCGGCTGACCGGCCGGATGACCTGCAAGGAATGCGGCGCGGTCTTCAACCGTTACACCAACCCGCCGGATTCCGAGCACCAGTGCGACCACTGCGAGCACGAACTGGTGCAGCGGGGCGACGACAACGAGGAAACCGTGCGTCGCCGCCTGGAGGTGTTCCAGGAGCAGACCGCCCCGCTGGTCGAGTACTACGAGCGCGACGGCCGACTGGAACGCGTCGATGGCGAGCGCGATATCGAGGAGATCGCCGCGGACTTCCGTCGCATCCTCGATCCCATCGCCCCCGGCAAGGGCTGAGGCCCGCCCCGGGTGCTGTCAGGGAAGACACGTCTGGCGGGCGCCGTCGCGACCGGTCTGACGGTCATGACCGGTGGCTCGTTCCCGGCCCATGCCGATGCGCAGGGCCCGTTCGCCCTGTGCCCGGCCTTCGGCACCGAACGGCCCGACTACACCCCGCTCCAGGTCGGCGCCCCGGGCCGGGCCGCGGCCGATCGGGCCAGCTACGGCCGCGATGGGGTGATCACCCTGTCGGGCGGCGCCGTGGTCGAGGAACCGGGACGACGCATCCTGGGTGACACGCTCATCTACCGGCAGTCGCCGCAAGCCGTGGTGACCGGCGAGGGTTCCCTCTGGCTGCAAACGGACGACATGTCCGTCCAGGCCGAACGCGGCGAACTCAACCTCGATACCGATGCCGGCCGACTGGAACGCGCCCGCTACTGGATCGACAGCCGCCACCTGTCCGGGGTGGCGGGCACGATCCTCCAGGAGGACCGCCAGCACTACCGCCTCGAGCAGGCGACTTTCTCCACCTGCCCGGCGGAAAAGCGCGACTGGGAATTCCGGGCCCGCGAGGTCGACCTCAACCGTGAAACCGGTCGTGGCGAAGCCTGGCACACCACACTCCGCGCCGGCGGGGTGCCGGTGTTCTATGCGCCCTACATCAACTTCCCGATCGACGACCGCCGCCAGTCGGGCTTTCTCTATCCGACATTCGGCAACAGCACCGAGGGCGGATTCGAGTACGCCCAGCCGTACTACTGGAACATCGCGCCCAACATGGACGCCACTCTCACCCCGTCGCTCTACACCAAACGCGGCCTGGGGCTGGCCGGGCAGGCCCGTTGGCTGCACCAGTTCGGCGAGCGGGACCGTGGCCGCGACCAGGTGGACTTCTTTTACCTGCCCGATGACCGCGTGGACGGTGGGTCGCGCTGGTCGCTCGGCGTCGACAGCAGCGGGCGGATCAACCCGGACCTCGACTACCGGGTCGACATCAATCGCGTCTCGGACGACCGGTTCTTTCAGGATTTCTCCACCAACCTGGAGCAATCGACCGCCAGCCACCTGAGAAGCGACCTGCGCATCAACGCCCGGCCGGGCGGCGGCTGGAACCTCGGCCTGCAGGCCCAGCGTTATCAGACCATCAACCCGGACCTGACCGAGTACCAGCACCCGTACCGGATCATGCCGCGGCTGACCGCAAGCAACCGCTTCGGGCTCGGCCAGTGGGGCGAGCACCTTGCCCCCAGCCTGGGCGTGCGCGCCGACGTGACCCGCTTCGCGCACCCGTCCGACGAGCGTATCGTCGGGGATCGCGCCCACGCCGCGCTCACGCTCGGCCAGAGCTTTTCGGACACCTGGTATCGCCTCCGCCCCGAGGTCACGCTGGATGCGACCAGCTATCACCTCGACGAGCAGATGGCGCCGACCGCCGATCAGTACGACACCGGGGCGACGCGCAGCGTGCCCATCTCGAGCGTCGACGGCAGCCTGTTTTTCGAGCGCGCCTACGGCGAGACGGGCCGGTATCGCGCCCTGCTCGAACCGCGGATGTACTACCTCTACGTGCCGTACCGCGACCAGGACGACATCCCGCTGTTCGACACCGGCCTGACCACGCTCAGCTACAGCGAACTGTTCCGCCCCAACCGCTATTCCGGCGGCGACCGGGTGGCCGACGAGAACGCCCTGACCTCCGGCCTCTCCTGGTCGCTTCTCGACACGCACCGGGGCACGGTGCCGCTGTCGCTGCGCGTCGCCCAGCGCTACCGCTTCGAGGACTCGGAAACCACCCTGCGGCCCGGCCACACGGCCTCCTACGAGGAGCAGGGCGGCTCGACCGTGCTCGCCGAGGTCTACAGCGACGTCACCCAGCACTGGAGCGGCTCGTTCACCGCCGAGTACGACACCGATCGCGAGGAACTGGCCCGCTCGCAGGCCCGGCTGGGCTACCGCGGCGAGAACAACCGCCTCCTCAACCTGTCCTACTTCACCCGCGTCGGTCTCGACGAGACCGACCCCGACTACCGGCAGGGCGACGTCTCGTTCGCCTGGCCGCTGTCGCGACGCTGGTCGATGCTTGGCCGCGTGGGCTACGATTTCGATGCCGAACAGGTCGTCCAGTCCCTGCTGGGCGTGGGCTACGAGTCCTGCTGCTGGGCGGCGCGACTGGCATTGAAGCGATACATCGTCCGCCCCGAGGCGGGCGTCGACCTCGGCGAGGACGCCGAGTACTCCAACGCCATCGTCTTCCAGATCGAGCTCAAGGGGCTGGGCGGCATCGGCGGCGGCCAGTTCAGGGACGACATCCTGGGCTTCCGGCCCTGAGGCTCATCCGGCCGCGGGCCAGTCGGCCGTCCGCCCGTCGATACGTTATGATCGGCCGTCAGTCACCAACCGTTTCCCGAACCGTGCGCAAAGCGAGACCATCCATGCATTTCCTGCACGCCCCGATCTCCGGACTCCTCCGCCAGCCGCTGGCCGCGCTGGCCGCTGCGATGCTTGCCTTCATCCCGGCGGCACCCACCGTGGCACAGGGCATGGAGGGTTTTCAGCCTTTGGACCGGATCGTCGCCGTGGTCGACGATCGCGTGATCACCCAACGTCAGATGGAAGCGGAGATCGCGGAACTGGGCGACCAGGTGAACCTGGCCTCCATGAGTCCGGCCGACCGCGAACGCCTGGCCGAGCGCGTGCTCGACCGGATGATCACCGAGGCGACCATGCTTGAGCGGGCCAAGCAGATCGGCATACAGATCGACGATACCCGCTTGAACCAGGCCCTCAACGGCATTGCACAGCGCAACGGACTGACCCTGTCCCAGCTGCGTGACGCCGTGGTGAGCCGGGGCCAGGACTGGGCCAGCTTCCGCGACGGCATCCGCGATCAGATGCTCCTCGAGGAGTTGCAGAAGCGCGAGGTCTACAGCCAGATCAACGTCAGCGACCGTGACATCGACGCCTGGATCGAGCAGCGCACCGGGGCGTCGGCCGATCAGACGGAATACCGTCTGGCGCAGATCCTCGTGGCCGTGCCCGAGAACGCCTCCCCGGAGGCGGTCGAACAGGCCCGGGCGCGCGCCGAGGATATCCGCGAGAGCCTCGTCGATGGCGCGGAATTCGCCACGGTGTCCGCCGAACGCTCCGATGCCCTCAATGCCGACGAGGGCGGCGACCTGGGCTGGCGCGATGCCGGGCGGATCCCCACCCTGTTCCTGCCCGTGGTCCAGAACCTTGAGGCCGGGGATGTCAGCGAGATCGTGCGCAGCCCCAACGGCTTCCACATCGTCAAGGTGGCCGACACGCGCACGGTCACCGGCGGCGCCTCGGTGACCGAATACCGCGCCGAGCATGTACTGCTCCGCCCGCAAAGCGAGCGGGACCCCGAGGCCACCCGCCAGCTGGCCGAAGAACTCCGCCAGCGAGTGGTCAACGGCGAGGCCGCGTTCGGCGAGGTTGCGCAGGAATTCTCCGACGACCCGGGTTCGGCACAGCGCGGCGGCGATCTGGGCTGGACGAACCCCGAGGAACTCGATCCGGCCTTCGCCGAGGTGATGCAATCCGTCGACGTGGGCGAAATCAGCCCGGTGTTCGAGAGCCAGTTCGGCTTTCACTTCCTGCGCGTCAACGACCGCCGCAGTCGCGACATCTCGGGCGACGACCTGCGCAACCAGGCACGCAACGCCATCGGCGAGCGCCGGGCCGACGAGGAGCTGACCAAGTACATCCGGCGCCTGCGCTCGGAGGCTTACATCGAGAACCGCCTGACCGGCACCGTCAACGACGCGAGTGGCCAGCGTGCGCTTGGCAATAACCAGCGGTGAGCCGGCCGGCATCGGGCCGGACCTGCTGCTCGCGCTCGCCGCCGACCCGGCCTTCGTCCCGCCGGCCGAACTGGTCGTGCTGGGCGACCGTGCGGTGTTCGCCGCGCGGGCCGAGGCGCTCGGCCTGCCCTTCGACTGGCCGGACGCCGATCCGGAGAGGTCCGGCGACCAGGCACAGGGCTTTCGCTTCCGTCACCTGCCCGCCGCCGCCCCGGTGACGCCGGGACGCCTCGACTCCGCCAACGCCCGTCACGTGCTCGACCTGCTCGACCATGCCGCCGACGGCTGCGTGGCGGGGGATTACGACGCGATGGTGACCGCCCCGCTTCACAAGGGCGTGATCAACGACGCGGGCGTGGCCTTTACCGGCCACACCGAATACCTCGCCGACCGGGTGGGCGGCCACCCGGTGATGATGCTGGTGGCCGGCGACCTGCGCGTGGCCCTGGCCACGACCCACCTGCCGCTGGCCGACGTGCCGGCCGCCATCACCGGCGAGGTGCTGACCACCGTGCTCGAGATCCTGCACCGGTCGATGGCCGACTGGCTGGGCAAGCCGCAGCCGCGGATCCTGGTGGCCGGCCTGAACCCGCACGCGGGCGAGTCCGGTCACCTCGGCGACGAGGAGATACGCATCATCGGGCCGGCGCTGGAGGCCTCGCGCGCCCGGGGCATCCAGGCGGTCGGCCCCCTGCCGGCGGACACGCTGTTCACGCCCAGACACCTCGAGCACGCCGACGCCGTACTGGCGATGTACCACGACCAGGGCCTGCCGGTACTCAAGTACGCCGGCTTCGGCCGGGCCGTGAACGTCACGCTGGGCCTGCCGATCATCCGCACCTCGGTGGATCACGGCACGGCCCTGGACCTGGCCGGCACCGGTCGCGCCGAGCACGGCTCGCTGGCCGCTGCCATCGCCCTGGCCTGCGAGCAGGCCGAACGGAGGGCGGCCTGACATGGCCCGACACGGCATTCAGGACGGTCACCGGGCCCGCAAGCGCTTCGGCCAGAATTTCCTGGTGGACCAGGGCATTATCGGGCGCATCCTCGCCGCGATCCCGGAAGGCGACGAGATCGTCGAGATCGGTCCCGGGCTGGGGGCGATGACCCTGCCGCTGGCCCGCCGAACCGGGCGGGTGGTGGCGATCGAGCTCGATCGCGACGTGATACGCCACCTGCGGGTAACCCTTGACGCCGCCTCCCTCGGCCGGCAGGTGAGCCTGGTGCCACAGGATGCCCTGCGGCTGGACCTCGCCGCCCTGGTGGAGGCCGAAGGCCTCCACCCGCCACTGACCGTCGTCGGCAACCTGCCCTACAACATCGCCACGGCCCTGATCACGCGGCTGCTCGAGCAGTCGACCTTCATCGGCGAGATGGTGTTCATGGTGCAGAAGGAGGTGGCCAAACGCCTGGCCGCCGAACCGAACGACTCGGCCTACGGGCGACTGAGCGTGCTGGTGAACGCCCGCGCCCGGGTGGAACACCTGTTCGACGTCCCGCCGGAGGCGTTCAATCCGCCGCCCAAGGTCGACTCGAGCATCATCCGCATCACCCCGCGCGCCGAGCCGCTGGTCCCGCCGGCGGATCAGGCGCGTTTCGAACGCCTGGTCACCGCGGCCTTCGCCCAGCGGCGCAAGACCCTGCGCAACAACTTGAAACCCCTCATGCCAGCGTCAACAATTGAAGCGTCGGGTATCGACCCCTCGCTGCGCGCCCAGGCACTGGACATCCCCGCCTTCCTTGCGCTGGCCAGGCAGCTCGAGTCGACCGACTGAAATATCCGAGACGGCCCGAGCGGCCATTGGAATCGTCCGGGGCCCCGGCCCCGCCAGTCACCATCCGGACAGGCTCGCGAACGGTCATGCCCTCGACACCCGAATTCCATTGCAGCGAGACCGCCTCGGAAACCTTCAGCGCCTGCGCGGCCTTCCTGGCCGAGCGGCTCGCCGAAGCCATCCGGGAGCGTGGCGTGGCGCGGATGGCCCTGGCCGGCGGCAGCACGCCCCGGCGTCTGTACCTGACGCTAGCGGAACACTTCCACGATGCCCTGCCGTGGGATCGGGTGGAGTTCTACTTCGGCGACGAGCGCAACGTGCCGATGGACCACCCCAAGAGCAACTTCCTGATGGCGCGGCAGGCCCTGTTCGAGCCACTGGGCATCCCGCCGCACCACACCTTCCCCATGGTCTCGGACCACCAGAGCGATCCGGAGCGCGATGCGCGGGCCTACGAGGCCACCCTGCACCGCTGGGCCGCCAGCTCCGTGCCGCGCTTCGACGTTGCCCTGCTGGGCATGGGCGAGGATGGCCACTTCGCCTCGCTGTTCCCGGACACGCCGGCACTGAACGAGCGGCATCGGCTGGTGACCGTCAACCCGGTGGAAAAGCTGCACTGCCACCGACTGACGCTGACCGCCCCGGTATTCGAACAGGCCCGCGACGTCGTCTTCCTGGTGATCGGCGCGGAGAAGCGCCCGGCGGTCGCCCGCATCCGCGAGGGCTACACCGACCTGCCAGCCGAACGACTGGCCGCCGGGCGCCCCACGGACTGGTTCGTCGACCGGAGCAGCTTCGGTCCATGAACACCGAGGCACGCGACGTTGCCATTCAACCCCGGGTGGTGTTCGTCCCCGAGCACAGCGACACGAGCGTCGGCCGGTATGCCTTCGGCTACGAGATCATGATCGAGAACAACGGAACGCGAGCGATCACGCTCACCGACCGGCACTGGGTGATCGACCATGGCAATGGCGTCATCAAGGAGGTGCGCGGCGAAGGGGTCGGGGGCGAACAGCCCCGGCTGGAGCCCGGCGAGCGCTATTCCTATCGCTCCGGGGCCATCATCGAGTCCCCGGCCGGCCGGATGCGGGGGGACTACGGGTTTCGCACCGATGCCGGCGCGGTCTTCCGGGTCGACATCCCCGGTTTCGACCTGATCGCCCCGCCCTCCTTCCGGTCCATCCAGTAGACCCGCCAGTTGCCGCCTGCGTGAAAACGCGACCGGGCTGCGCCCGAGGCACTCTCATGGGTGCTAGCATTCCCCGACATTCACCGCCCAAAAGCGAAAGAACAACATGGCGACCTACGCAATCGGCGATCTCCAGGGATGTCTGGACCCGCTCGAGGCCCTTCTCGAGCGGGTCGCATTCGATCCGGCACGGGACCGGCTGTGGTTTGTCGGCGACCTGGTCAATCGCGGGCCGCAATCGCTGGAAGCGCTGCGTTTCGTCCGCGAGCTCGGCGACCGGGCCGTCACCGTGCTCGGCAACCACGACATCCACCTGCTCGGCTGCCACTACGGTACCCGCAAGGCCCGCGGGCGGGACACGCTCGCTCCGATCCTCGCGGCCGACGATCGCGACGAACTGCTCGACTGGCTGCGTCGCCGACCGCTGATCCACCACGACCCGGAACTCGACTGGACCCTCGTGCACGCCGGCATCGCCCCCGCCTGGACACTGGCGCAGGCCATCGAGGAGGCCCGGGCAGCCGAGGCGTCCATGGCCGGCGATGAGCCGACGGGCTTCTTCCGCGACATCTTCGGCAACCAGAGCGACCGCTGGGACGAGGCTGCCGCACCGGTCGACCGCCAGCGCTTCGCCATCAACGCCTTCACCCGGATGCGCTACTGCCACCCGGACGGGCGGATGGACTTTGACGAGAAGCGCCCGCCGGAGAAGGCGGACCCCTCGCTGCTGCCCTGGTTCGCCATGCCCGGCCGACCGACGGCCGACCGGCGAATCGTCTTCGGCCACTGGTCGACGCTGGGGCCGGCCATGTCCCGTCACAATGCCTGGGGCATCGACCAGGGATGCCTCTGGGGACGGCAACTGACCGCCCTGCGACTCGAGGACGAGCGCCTGTTCGCCGTCGACTGCCCCAGCCAGCAGACGCCGCGGACCGACTGATGGTTCTCTCCGTCCGACAATCGAACGCACGCCGGGGGCAACCGCCCGATGCTTAGCACCGTCCTGTCGGTCCAGTCGCTGCTCGCCGGCATGGGCGTGTTGCTGGCAGGCTCCGGCCTACTGGCGACCCTGCTGGGCCTGCGCGCCGCCGAGGAAGGTTTCTCCGACGGCACCATCGGCCTGGTGATGTCGGCGTTCTACGTCGGCTACGTGCTGGGGACGGTAACCATTCCCGGCGTCATCCGCCGTGTCGGCCACATCCGCACCTTCGCCGCCCTGGCCGCCATTTCCTCGGCGGCCGCCATCCTGCACGGCCTGCTGGTGGATCCCTGGATCTGGATGGTCCTGCGTCTGGTCAACGGGGTGACCCTGCTCGGCCTGTACATGGTGATCGAGAGCTGGATCAACGAGAAGGTCACCACCCACCGGGGGCAGGTCTTCGGCATCTACATGATGGTCAGCCTGTTTGCCTACGGGGCCGGGCAGTTCCTGATCACCCCTTACGGCGCGATGGACGTCTCGACCTTCGCCATCGTCGGCCTGCTGTTCTCCCTGGGGCTGGTGCCGGTCGCGCTGACCCGCGTGAGCCAGCCCCCGCCCATGGAGACCACGCGACTGCCGCTGATCGAGCTTTTCCGGCTGGCGCCCACGGGGGTCATCGGCGCGCTGCTGTCCGGCACCATCACGGGGACCGTCTACGGCATGGCGGCGGTCTATGCCAATCGCATCGGTCTGCCGGACACGCAGGTTGCCACCTTCGTCGCGGCAGTGATCGTCGGCGGCGCGCTGCTGCAGTGGCCCATCGGACGGCTGTCGGACGGCCGTGACCGCCGTTACGCGCTCATCCTGGTCGCCGCTCTCGGCGGACTGTTCTCGATCCTGCTGGCCATCCAGGAGTGGTTCCCCTCGCCGGCCGTGTTCGCCCTGGCGCTGGCCTTCGGCGGCTTCTCCTTCTCGCTCTACGCGATCAGTGTCGCGCAGACCAACGACCGACTGGCCAGTCACCAGGTGCTGGAGGGCACACGCGGGCTACTGCTGGTCAACGGCGCCGGCTCCGTGGCCGGGCCGATCATCAGTGGCGTCGCCATGGGACTTTTCGGGGCCCCGGGCTTCCCCCTGTTCGTGCTTGCCGCGCTGATGACGCTGATCGGGCTGGTCTTCTGGCGCATCCTCATCGATGCCCCGGTACCGGATGACGAACGCGGCGGATACGTCTTCACCCAGCGCACGTCCGCCGCCGGCGTGGAGCTCGACCCTCGCTCGGTCGAGGAGAACGAGCAGGAGGGCGCCGAGCCCGTCACCGAGGCGGCCCCGCCGATCTACGAGCCCGACCCGGCCTGGACCGACTACCGGGACCCGGAAGCCGCCAACGGCGAGGACGGGCCCGACGAGGAAGACGAGGATCGCATCAGTCGAGCGGGGCGGCCAGGCGGCGCCTGATACGGCGCATCAGCCAGCCGAGCAGCGGCACCTGCTCGTAGATCTGCGCAGCCGGATCCCAGTGGTCCTCGTGCAGGAGCACCTGTCCGTCATCGGCCAGCACCACCTCGGTCATGCCCTCGATCACCAGCGCACCGGGTGCCTCGCCGCAGCGCATCCTCCATCGCAGCAGACCGTGATCGCCATCCACCGCCCTCGCGGTCACGGAAAAGCGCATGTCCGGGCACTGCCGGAAGCCGTGGGCGAAGACCCCGCGGATGGCCTCAACGCCCTCTACCGCGTTGAAGGGATCGACGAAGCGGGCCTGCGGAGCGTAAACCGTCTCCAGCGTATCGAGACGGTCCTCGCGCAGGCCTTCCATCACGGTCACGAGGCGCTCGAGCGCCGCCGCCCGGTTGATGTCCCGGCCGGCAGCGGTCATTGCCCGGGCTCCCGGAGCATCCGTCTCGTGATCGCGAAATACATCCGATACGGCAGCAGGCGAAGGACCTTCATGACGTACCCGAAACCCCGCGGCGCAAGGATCTCGAAGCCGCGACCGGCCAGCCCGGCCGCGATCCGTCGGGCGGCGTCCTCGGGCTCGATGCGTCCGGGCATGGGGAAGTCGTTCTTGTCGGTCAGCGCGGTGCGCACGAAACCGGGATTGATCACCCGGATGGCCACGCCTTCCCGGGCGAATTCCGGACGGAGGGACTCGGCGAGGTTGATCATCGCCGCCTTGCTGGCGCCGTAGGGCGAGGAATAGGGCAGCCCCCGGTACCCCGCGACACTGGCCGTGAGCACGATTTCCCCCGCGCCTCGACGGATGAATCCGTCCTTGACCACCTGGATGCCGTTGACCGCCCCGAGGAAGTTGACGCGCATCAGGCGTTCGAACAGCGTCGGGTCGAAGTCCGCCAGCCCCATCGGCTCGTAGTCCCCGGCATTGAGGATGACCGAGTCGGGCATACCCCAGCGGTCCAGCATCCCGTCCCAGGCGCGGGCGAGCGAATCGAGATCGGTAACGTCGGCAGCCAGGGCGAGAATCCGTTCCGGATCGCGGGCGGCTCGCTCGTCGAGCACCGCCTGCCGGCGGGCGGAGATCACCACGCGGTGCCCGCCAGCGACCAGCCGGTCGACCAGCGCGGCTCCGATGCCGCTGCTGGCACCGACCAGCCAATATGTCCGTGCCCGTCCTGCTGTCATGTACTGCCCCCTTGCCGGTAATGTCGTCACCTGCCGCGAAACTGGAGCGAGCTTAGACCAAGACTGCTACCATATCGATGCACAAGTTATACACCCAACGACCGTCGCAGGTGGGCAAGTTGTCCAGGACCGATCAGAACCCAGTCGACACAGACGATAAGGGCCTGCTGCCCATTCGCTTGGTGGCACAGATCACCGGGATCAACCCGATCACGCTGCGTGCCTGGGAGCGCCGCTACGACCTGATCCGCCCCACCCGCACACCCGCCGGCCATCGCCTCTACAGCCAGCAGGACATCCGCACGATCCAGCGCATCCAGGAACTCGCCGAGAGCGGCATGGGCTTCGCGCAGATCGCCTCCCTGCTGGAGCACGAATCCCGAAGCGCCGCCACTCAACCGGAGCCGGAGAAACCCCCGCAACCGGTCGCCCCGCCCAGATCCCTGCTCGAACGGGTCATGCAGGCGGCGATCGACCTCGATCCGGCCGCACTGCGAGCCGCCGAAGCCACCGCCCTGCTGTGGCTGACACCGGAGGACTATCTGCGCGAGGTCCTGGTCGAATCGCTCGCCCACCTGGAGGCGCGCACGGCGTGGCCGGACCGGGATCTGGGCCTGATCTGGCTGGCCGAGTACATCAAGGGCCGTGCCGACTGGGTGGCCGACGCGCCGGGCCAGACCGACTCTCCCGTGGTGGCCATCGACACCGCCGACGGTCCCGGCCAGCCATTCACGGCCGGCGGGCTTCGACTGTTCAGCGCGCTGCACGACGACCGGCTCCACGCCCGCCTGCTGCCGACCGGCCTGTCGGAGACCCAGCGCGAGCAACTCGTGCGGCGCTGGTCCGCCAAGGCGTGGGTGCGGATTGCCACGGTCGAACCCGGCCCGGAGCGGGAACAGCCGGGTTCGCTGGCCGGCGCGCGCATCTTCCGATGCCGACTGCCCGCGCTGGAGCCGGAAAGCGGTGACCAGGCCGTGGATTTCATGCAGCGCTGGCGGCGCCTGGTGGAGGACGACATCGAGCACTGCCGGCAGGCAGTCGCGAGCGCCCTCGGACCGGCACGACCGAAGCCGAACACCGCGACCCGCCATTGAGGTGACCTCGGAACATGAACGGGTCTGTGTCACAATGCGGCGAACACCACGCGCAACGGGAGATCCAGACGGCGATGCTGGATGCGAATTTGCTCAAGAAGGCGGTCAATGCGTCCACCGACGGCATCGTGATCGCCGAGCAGGAAGGCAGCGACAACATCCTGATCTATGCCAACCAGGCCTTTGAGGAACTGACCGGCTATAGCGAGGAGGAAATCCTCTATCAGGACTGCCGTTTCCTGCAGCTGGACGACCGTGAGCAGGAAGCGCTGCAACAGATACGGCAGGCCATCCGCGCCGGCGAGGCCACGCGCGTCGTCGTCCGCAACTACCGCAAGGACGGCAGCATGTTCTGGAACGAGCTGTCGATCACCCCGGTATTCAACGACGAGGATCGTCTGACCTACTTCATCGGCATCCAGCGGGACGTGACGGAACTCGTCCACATGCGCGAGGAAAACGAACGACTCCGGGAGCGAGTCCGCCAGCTCGAGGCGGCCGCGGGAGAACCCGAGAAGGATTGATCGAGCCGGACATGCCGACGCCCTGGCCCAGACATGCTTGTCACGGCGCCGTCGAGCGGGCATGCTTTCCCCTTGCCGGCGGCATGCGTGCCGCGGTAGGCACGTCTTGTAAACACGGAAGCGACAACGCACAGGCGGATCGATGAGCGCACCCCCCGTCAACGGATTGCTCAGCGCGCTGGTCAGGGAGGACACCCTCTCTCTTGACCAGGCACAGACCATCCAGTCAAAGGCCAAAGACAGCCGCGAAACGGTACTGAACACGATGCTGGCCGAGGGCATATCCCCACAGCGCATCGCGGAGGTCGCCTCCAAGCGCTTCGGGCTGCCGCTGGTCGACCTCAACGCCATCGACACCAGCGACCTGCCGGTGAAGCTCGTCCCGGAGAAGATTCTCAAGACGAACACGGCCCTCCCCCTGTTCAAGCGCGGCCGCCGGCTCACCGTCGCACTAGCCGACCCCTCGGATTCCCGCGCGATCGACGGCTTTCGCTTCTCGACCAACATGGCCATCGAGGCCGTGGTGGGCGAGGCGCCCAAAATCGCCAGGCTGCTTGACGACGCACTCAACGACAGCATGGATGCGCTGGGCGACGAACTGGACGACGACCTGGCCAACGTCGAGTTCGAGAACGAGGATGACGACGCCCACGACGCGGAAGAAGCCTCGTTGCAGGATGACGTGGTCGTCAAGTTCGTCACCAAGCTTCTCACCGACGCCATCCGCAAGGGGGCTTCGGACATCCACATCGAGCCCTACGAGAAGCAGTTCCGCATCCGCTTCCGGGTCGACGGCATGCTGACCGAGAGCGCCAAGCCACCGAGCAACCTGTCCGACCGCATCATCGCGCGGGTCAAGGTGATGAGCCGCATGGACATCTCCGAGCGGCGCATTCCGCAGGACGGGCGGATCAAGCTCAAGCTGTCGAAGAAGCGTTCAATCGACTTCCGGGTCAACACCTGCCCGACCCTGTTCGGCGAGAAGGTGGTGCTGCGTATCCTCGATCCGTCGAGTGCACAGCTGGGCATCGACCAGCTTGGTTACGAGCCCGAGCAGAAGCGGCTCTACATGGAGAACCTGGAAAAGCCCTACGGGATGATCCTGGTCACCGGCCCGACCGGCTCGGGCAAGACGGTCTCGCTGTACACCGGCCTGAACATCCTCAACTCGGGCGACCGCAACATCTCCACCGCCGAGGATCCGGCGGAAATCGTGGTGCCGGGCATCAACCAGGTCAACGTCAACCCCAAGGTGGGCCTGACCTTCGCCAATGCCCTGCGCGCCTTCCTCCGCCAGGATCCCGACGTGATCATGGTGGGCGAGATCCGTGATCTGGAAACCGCCGAAATCGCCATCAAGGCGTCGCAGACCGGTCACCTCGTCCTCTCGACACTACACACCAACGACGCACCCCAGACACTCACGCGACTGGTGAACATGGGCGTGCCGGCCTACAACATCGCCTCGTCGGTCAGCCTGATCATCGCCCAGCGGCTCGCGCGCCGCCTGTGCAATAATTGCAAGCAGCCGGAAAACATTCCGGAAGAAGAACTGCGCCGCGAAGGCTTCACCGCGGAAGATCTGGCCGCGTCACCCAAGCTGTTCAAGGCCGAGGGATGCGACCAGTGCACCAACGGCTACAAGGGACGGGTGGGCATCTACCAGGTCATGTCCGTCTCCGAGGCGATGGGCCGCATCATCATGGAAGGCGGCAACGCCATCGACATCGCCGACCAGGCGAGCAAGGAAGGCATTGACGACCTCCGGCGTTCGGGCCTGAAGAAGGTACTCGCCGGGGTCACCAGCCTCGAGGAAGTCAACCGCGTCACCAAGGACTGACCCCGGCCGGGCATCATTAGGGAGAGAACAAGATGGCCACAGCAGCGGCAAGCAAGCAGAAAAGCGCAGAAAAACCCGTATTCACCTACGAGGCGCGCACCAAGGAGGGCCGCGTCATCCAGGGAGAGATGGCCGCTTTCAACGACACCGCCGTCCGGGCCGAGATTCGCCGGCTGGGCATGACCCTGATCCGCGTCAAGCGCAAGAGCCGGCCACTCTTCTCGAACTCCAAGCCGGTCCAGCCCCGCGACATCGCCACCTTCGCTCGCCAGCTCTCGACGATGATGAGCGCCGGCCTGCCGATCGTGCAGGCACTCGAGATTATCGCGCAGAGTGCCGAGAAGAAGTCGATGAAGGACCTCGTCAACGAGGTCAAGAACGACGTGGAAAGCGGCACGAACCTGGCCGACGCCCTCGACCGCCACCGCAAGCACTTCGACGAGCTGTTCGTCAACCTGGTGCGCGCCGGCGAGCAGTCGGGTGCGCTGGAGGTGGTCCTCGACCGGATCGCCACCTACAAGGAGAAGACCGAGAGCCTCAAGGGCAAGGTCAAGAAGGCGCTGTTCTACCCCACCGCCGTCCTGGTGGTCGCCTTCATCGTCACCGCGATCCTGCTGATCTTCGTCATCCCGCAGTTCGAATCCCTGTTCCAGGGCTTCGGGGCCGACCTGCCGGCCTTCACCCAGTTCGTCATCGGCCTGTCCGAAGGCATGCGAGAACACGGCCTGGTGATCTTCGGCGGACTCGCCGCGCTGATCGCCGTGTTCATCTTCTTCAAGCGCCGGTCCGACAAGTTCAACCACTTCCTCGACCGGATGATCCTCAAGGTGCCGATCTTCGGGGCGCTGACGGAGAAGTCCGCCATCGCGCGATTCTCCCGCACGCTCTCGACCATGTTCTCGGCGGGCGTCCCTCTGGTCGAGGCCCTGCCGCCGACCGCCGGGGCCACCGGCAACGCCGTCTTCCGCGACGCGGTCATGGACATGCGCGACCTGGTCTCCGCCGGCTCGCCGCTTCGCATCGGCATGCAGCAGTCCAACCTCTTCCCGGTGATGGTCGTGCAGATGGTCGCCATCGGCGAGGAGACCGGCGCGCTCGACTCGATGCTCGCCAAGGTCGCCGAGATGTACGAGGAGGAGGTCGACAACATGGTCGATGCGATGTCGAGCCTGCTCGAGCCGATGATCATGGCCTTCCTCGGCATCGTGGTCGGCGGCCTGGTCATCGCCATGTACCTGCCGATCTTCAAGCTGGGCGCCGTGGTCTGATCACCACGCCGCCAGATCGATTCCCTCACGGCCCGCATCACCGGGCCGTTTCCATGTCAGGCACCTGAACCATGTCCGAACTGCAAGCCTTCTTCCAGCAACACCCGGCCATCTGGATCGCCGTCGCCACCCTGTTCGGCCTGCTGGTGGGCAGCTTTCTCAACGTGGTCATCAACCGGCTGCCGGTGATGATGGAGCGCGAGTGGAAACGCGAATGCCGCGCACTGCTGGCCGGCGAGGATGCGCCCGCCGAGGCCGACGAGGCACCGTTCAACCTCGTCCGCCCGCGTTCCGCCTGCCCCGACTGCGGCGCGCCCGTCCGCGCCTGGCAGAACATCCCCGTGATCAGCTGGCTGTGGCTGCGGGGTCGTTGCGCGAACTGCGGCAAGCCGATCTCCTGGCAGTACCCGCTGGTGGAACTCGCCAGCGCGGGACTGGTGGGGCTTGCCGCCTGGCAGTTCGGCCCGACCTTTCTGGCCCTGGCGGTGTTCCTGTTCAGCTGGGCGCTGCTGGCCGCATCGATAATCGATCTCAAGACCCAGCTGCTGCCGGACGTGTTCACGCTGCCGCTGCTCTGGCTGGGTCTGCTCCTGCCGATCCTGCTGCCGGACTACCACCTCTCCCTGCAGGATGCGGTCCTGGGGGCCGTGTTCGGCTACCTGGCCCTGTGGTCGGTCTACTGGCTGTTCCGGCTGATCACCGGCAAGGAAGGCATGGGCTTCGGTGACTTCAAGCTGCTCGCCGCGCTGGGCGCCTGGCTGGGCTGGCAGATGCTGCCGCTGGTGATCCTCCTGTCGGCACTCGTCGGCAGCATCGTCGGCATCGCCATGATCCTGCTGACGAGCCACGACCGGCGCATCCCCATTCCCTTCGGCCCCTACCTCGCCATGGCGGGACTGGTGGCGCTCTATTTGGGCGAACCGATCCTGGCCGCCTATCTGGGCGGCTACTGAGGGCGACGGAGTTGCCGGGGACCGACGACAGGGAGATGCCCCCACGGGGAGCGATCATCGGCCTGACCGGGGGCATCGCCAGCGGCAAGAGCCTGGCAGCGGAGTACTTTGCCGCCCTCGGCATCCCCGTGATCGACACCGACCAGATCAGCCGCGAACTGGTCGAACCCGGGCAGGCATGCTCGAGCGCCATCCGGGCGCACTTCGGCGCCGACGTATTCCAGCCGGACGGTCGCCTCGACCGCCAGGCGCTGAGGTGGCGCATTCTGGCGGACCCGGCGGACCGGTCGGCCCTGGAGGCCATCATGCACCCCGCCATCCGCGAACGCGCCCGGGATCGGGCCGAGCGCGCCGCGCAGGACGCGCCCTACGTGATCGTGGTGGTGCCGCTGCTTGCCGAACCGGCCGTGTGGCCGGCCTACCGTGACTGGCTCGACGGGGTGATCACGGTCACCGCGCCGCCGGACAGCCGGCGCGAGCGGCTGCTTGTCCGCCCCGGCATCGACGAGGAACAGGCCGACCGACTGATCGCCCTGCAGACGGACGACCGGGCCCGACTGGCCATCAGCGACTTCCGGCTGGACAACGTCTCCGATCGGGCGGCACTGCGACAGGCGGTCGCCGAGCTGGACCGCCGGCTTCGACAGACACCCCGGGCACGCTGACCGGGGCGGGTCAGTCGACCCCCGATGCGCCGCCCAGTACGAGGAATCGTTGCAGGCGCCACCAGCCGGCCTCGCCGAGCCGATGCGGCGTCAGCCAGAGCGTGATGGTGCCTCGGACCGGGTCACGCAGACGCACGCCCACAAGAACGGCGCTGCGCCAGACCAGTCGCATTTCGCCCCGCCACGTGGCCCGCTTCGTCTCGAACCGGCCGCGGGCACCGGACCAGGACAGCCGTCCAGGCACCATAAGCCCCACCGGCCGGGTGGCCAGATGCCGCCAGACCCACCAACTGCCGGCCAGCAGGATCAGCAGGCGGCCCACCCGATCCAGCCAAGCCGGCAGCGCCCCGCCAGCCAGCCCCGGCCACTCGCCCCATGCCGCGACCGCGCCGAGGCTCAGCCAGGCGAGGCCGCCAAGCGTCCACCAGGCCCCGACCAGCCAGGGGTCAGCGCCGAGCTCGTCACGAAATCCCTGTGATTGCCCTTGCATGAAATCCGTTCTCCCACAGCCGTCTGAGCGGGGATGTTATCCTTGAGGGTCACAGCAGTCTCTCATTTCGCTGCCGGCAATGGCAGCCAACCCCACGGGTAACCGAGATGTCCGATGCAATCCGCCAGCAGTGGCAGGCAGCGACTCAGCCACCCCGCGACGCCATGCCCCCCGACGGGACAACCCTCGTCACCGGGCTGGTCGACCGCGAGGTCATCGAGGTTGCGGGACCCGAGGCCCGCGTCTTCTTGCAGGCCATCCTGACACAGGACATCGTGTCACTCGCGGACGACGCGGCCACGTTCTGCGCCCTGTGCAACGCCAAGGGCCGGGCGCTTGGCCTGTTCCGCGTGGTTGGCCATGGGGACCGCTTCTTCCTGATCACCCGCGCCGACATCGCCCCGGCATTGCAGAAACGGCTGCAGATGTACGTGCTGCGCCGGGACGTGCAGATCCAGCGGCTCGAGGACTGGGTTGCCCTGGGCGTGATGCTCCCCGAGGGCCAGCCGGCACCGATGACCGACCCGGCGGCCACCAAAACGCTCCAGCGCCTCGCCGCTCCACGTAGCGAGGACAGCCCTCGCTGGCCGGCACGGCTGGACACCGACGGCCTCCTGTACATCCGCGAGGACCTGGACGGCACGCCGCGCATCGCGATCCACGGACCGATCGATCGCCTGCGTCGCCTGGTCGAATCCGTGCCGGCCGACTCCCGGGTAACCGCAAGCACTTGGGACCGGGCGGAGATCGAGGAGCGCATCCCGCTGGTGGACGCCGGCACGGTCGAGCATTTCGTGCCGCAGTGGATCAACCTCGACGAGCTCGGCGCCTTCAGCCTGAAGAAGGGTTGCTACCCCGGGCAGGAGGTGATCGCCCGCATGCACTACCTGGGCAAGCCCAACCGGCGCCTGTTCGCCGGCCATGCGCTGGCACTCGATCCGCCGGCCGCCGGCACGCCGGTCGAGGCCACCGACGGCAGCACCGCCGGCGAGGTAGTGCGCAGTGCACCGCTGCCCGACGGCAGCGGCTCGATCCTCCTGGTCGTGATCAAGCTCAAGCATCTGCACGACTCGCTGAGCATCGACGGCCTGGCGCTGAGCATTGACCAGCACGGTTCACCCGAGGCCGAGGTGGCGCAGGCCGGCATGCCGCACTGACGGGTTGCATCACCCGTGACAATCCCATTCAACCGAGACCCGCACTTTCAGCCATGACCGAATCCCAGACACCCGAAAACACCCAACCGGCCGACGACGAACTGGTCATCGGCAGCCGCCGCTACCGCTCGCGCCTGCTGACCGGCACCGGCAAGTACAAGGACATGGACGAGACCCGCGAGGCCACGGAGGCCGCCGGCAGCGAGATCGTCACCGTGGCGATCCGCCGCAGCAACATCGGCCAGAACCCCGACGAGCCCAACCTGCTCGACGTGCTGCCGCCGGAGCGCTTCACCATCCTGCCCAACACCGCCGGCTGCTACACGGCCACCGAGGCGGTGCGTACCTGCCGGCTCGCCCGCGAGCTGCTCGACGGCCACAACCTGGTCAAGCTGGAGGTGCTCGGCGACGAGAAGACGCTCTACCCGGACATCACCGCCACCATGGCCGCGGCCGAGACGCTGGTCGAAGACGGTTTCGAGGTGATGGTCTACACCTCCGACGACCCCATCGTGGCCAAGCGCCTCGAGGAGATTGGCTGCGTGGCCGTCATGCCGCTGGCCGCGCCAATCGGCTCGGGCCTGGGCATCCAGAACAAGTACAACCTGCTGACCATCATCGAGAACGCCGAGGTGCCGATCATCGTCGACGCCGGCGTCGGCACCGCTTCGGATGCCGCCGTGGCCATGGAGCTCGGCTGCGACGGCGTGCTGATGAACACCGCCATCGCCGATGCGAAGAACCCGGTACTGATGGCCTCGGCCATGAAGAAGGCCATCGAGGCCGGACGCGAGGCGTTCCTCGCCGGGCGCATGCCGCGCAAGCGCTACGCCAGCGCTTCCTCGCCCATCGACGGCCTGTTCTTCTGATCCCATGAGCGAACAGACTGAAAAAAGCGACGGCATTCGCCGACGCATCCGCTCGTTCATCCGCCGCGAAGGCAGGCTCACGCCGGGCCAGCAGCGGGCACTGAACGAACTGGGCCCGAAGTACCTGATCGAGCCGACCGGCGACCCGATAGACCCGGTCGAGCTGTTCGGCCGGTCGGCCCCGCTGACCCTGGAGATCGGCTTCGGCAACGGCGACAGCCTGGTCGAGATGGCAGCGCGCGACCCGGATACCGACTTCATCGGCATCGAGGTCCATCGTCCCGGTGTCGGGCACCTGCTCAACGGCATCGAGCACTTCGGCCTGACCAACCTCAAGGCCGTCTGCGGCGATGCCGTGCCGTTCGTGGAGCAGCGCCTCCCCGAGGAAAGCCTCGACCGGCTGCTGCTCTATTTCCCGGACCCATGGCACAAGAAGCGCCACCACAAGCGCCGCATCGTGCAGACGCCGTTCGCCGACCTGGTCTCCAGCCGCCTCAAGCCCGGTGGGCTGTGGCACCTGGCGACCGACTGGGCCGAATATGCCGAACACATGCGCGAGGTACTCGATGCCCACCCCGCGTTCGTGGCCGAACACGAGGGCAGCGGCGAGAACGCCCGGCCCGACTGGCGCCCGCGTACCAAGTTCGAGCGACGCGGCGAAGAACGCGGCCACCAGGTCTTCGACCTGCTCTATCGACGGCGCTGATCGGCCCGGCAAACCGGATGGAGGGGCTTGAAATCCGCCCGTCCATCCCGCCGATTCGATAGCCAACAACTTGTTCCCGGTGACGCAAACCCCTATTATCGTGGGCTTTCGTTTTGCCGGGTGAGTCGAGTCGCGCGCGCAAGAAACGCGCTCCTCCCCAGTCGAAACGACCCGATTCCGCCGATTTTCCACGTTTCGTTTTTATTGCTTTCCAACAGGAGGGACCATGTCCAAGAAGCATCCCGTTGTCGCGGTTACCGGCTCGTCCGGCGCCGGCACGTCCACCGTCAAGAGTGCCTTCAACCACATCTTCCGCCGCGAGGAAATCTCGCCGGTCGTGATCGAGGGCGACAGCTTCCACGCACTCAATCGCAAGGACATGCGTGAGCGCATGGCCGCCGAGGCCGAGAAGGGCAACAACTTCTTCTCCCACTTCGGCCCGGACGCCAACCACTTCGACAAGCTCGGCGAGCTGTTCAAGAGCTACGGCGAGTCCGGCTCCGGCAAGAAGCGCTACTACCTGCACAGCGACGAGGAAGCCGCCGAGCACAACGCGCGGCTGAACACCAACCTGGGCCCGGGCGAATTCACCCCGTGGGAAGACATCCCGGCCGGCTCCGACCTGCTGTTCTACGAAGGCCTGCACGGCCTGGTGAAGACCGATGACGTCGACGTCGCCCAGCACGTCGATCTGGGCGTGGGCGTCGTGCCGATCGTCAACCTGGAGTGGATCCAGAAGATCTTCCGCGACAACGCCGAGCGCGGCTACTCCGCCGAGAAGATCGTCGACACCATCCTGCGCCGCATGCCGGACTACGTGAACTACATCACTCCGCAGTTCTCGCAGACCGACGTCAACTTCCAGCGCGTACCGACCGTCGACACCTCCAACCCGTTCATCGCCCGCGACATCCCGACGCCGGACGAGAGCGTGGTCGTGATCCGGTTCCGCGATCCGGAAGAGTTCGGCGTGGACTTCCCCTACCTGCTGCAGATGATCCCGAACTCGTTCATGTCCCGCTACAACACCATCGTGGTGCCGGGCGGCAAGATGAGCTACGCGATGGACCTGATCCTGACCCCGCGCATCCACCGCCTGATCGAGGAGCGCGGCCAGTAAGGCCCGCCTCCGGGGTTCGCCCCGGATCGATACAACGACAAAGCCCCCGTCCGGCTCGGCCGACGGGGGCTTTTTCCGTTTATGCCTTCGCGCCCGGTGGCGGGGCTCAGATCGGCTCCACCGCGGGCCGCTCGTCGAAATATCGGTAGGTGTTCCGTCCGGAGGCCTTGGCGTCGTACATGGCCGCGTCGGCGTGGTTGATCAGTGCATCGGCATCGGGGGCGTGGTCGGGATACACGGCGATCCCGATGGAGGCACCGATCTCGACCACCTCTCCGTCCAGCACAAACGGGCGAGTCAGGGCCTCGATCACCTTCTCGGCCACCTGGCCGGCGAAGCGCGACGCCGGCAAACCCTCGAGCAGGATGAGGAACTCGTCGCCCCCGAGCCGACCGACCGTGTCCTCGTGGCGGAGCAATCCTGCGAGGCGCCCGGCGACGTCACGCAGCAGATGATCGCCCACGGCATGCCCCTTCCGGTCGTTGACCTCCTTGAAGTGATCGAGGTCGAGGAACAGCACGGCCAGCGCCGAGTCTTCGCTATCGGCCCGGGCCACGGCCTGGTCGATCCGGTAACGCAGCGAGGCCCGGTTGGGCAGGTCCGTCAGGGGATCGTGATGGGCCTGGTAGCGGATGCGCTGCTCGGCGGCCTTGGTCTCGGTGATGTCGTTGAAGATGTGGATGAAATAATCGACCTTGCCATGCTCGTCGACCACCTCGCTGATCGTCTGCAGGGCCGTGAGCAGCTCGCCGCGCTTGTTGCGGTAGACCATCTCGCCCTGCCAG